>JAGBQS010000047.1 GCA_017632695.1 Bacteroidales bacterium | reverse complement strand
ATTATCAGTCCATCCGTTGGTATTTGGAGGGGCAAGAGCAGATTCCATCATATTCATATGACATGATAGCCCAAAATTGCCTCGAGCTGGGTAATTACAAAATGGCAGAACGGTTTGCAAAACGGGCATTAGAGGCGGATCCGGAGTATTACGGCGCCCATCGTACCATGGCAAGTGTTTATTATTCCCAATTCAGGCTCAACGAAGCGATGTGTGAACTGAAATGGTGCAACAAGCACAAGCCGGATGATACAGGTGTATTAAGAATGATGTCGGACATGAGCCGCGTGCAGAAACGGTTCTATGACGCCACCCGTTATGCCAAGGCTGCGGTTAAACTGGAGCCACGGAACTCGGGATGCTTACTGACTCTGTCGTATGCCTATGAGATGAGGGGTGATTCGGCAGAACAGCTGAAATGCATGGACCGAATTATTTTGGGGTATGATGCTGAATGGGACGACAGGGCAGAAGCTTATGCCGTATTGGGCAATGCCGATGCAGCAAAGTATTGGATCGACTATGCTCTCAAAAATAATAGAGATGCATATAACTATGATTATATATGTGTCGGCAAGGCATTTATACTGACTAAACTTGACCTTCTGGACGAAGCCCGCGAAGCTTTGGAATTTGCCTTAAAGGAGGGTGGTTTTCGGAACTTCGATATGCTGCTCCATATGGACATCTGGCAATGTATGCGCCGGATTCCCGACTATGTGGAACTCATTGAGCAATACCGCCGGCAGGCACAGGAGGAGTTCGAGAAAGAATGCCGGAATGCCGGTATCTGGTCATTTATACAACAGTTCAACTGATAAAATATAATATAACTATTAACGTTTATGCAAAATAATCATTGGTATTCATTCAAAAAGCATCCGGAGTTTAATCTTGTTGCTGATTTTATACTCAATTTATTGTTTACAATCGATGATGCACATCCCAAAACGCAAAAGTACTTTGTTGAACAAATTCTTCCACTGAAAGACAGTGATCCTATTGAATATTATAAACAGTGTATTGAATTTATTAAAAGATATAATAATTGTTTTCAAATGATTTTTACTCCAGGTTAAAGCTTCATTGTTTAGAATTATTCCTGGCAATTTGTCTCAGCCTACATAAATTCATAAAAACAGCCTCTGTTTGCCCGATTTGCAAATAGAGGCTGTTCCCTTAATTATCTGTTGTTGTTTTTCCAGACAAGGTAGGTGATGTTCTTTTGGTTATAAGTAGTGGGGTCGCCCCATTCCGTGAATGTCTCGGCATCCTGACGGGCAAAACCGTGAGCTTTGGAACTGCCTACCAGATAGACAGCATTCTTTACTCCTTGTGAGATAAGTGCCTGGGAGAATTCTTGCATGGATGCCCGTTCGCATGTTTCGGCAATAAAGATTTTGCCATTCTGTTCGCAAATGGCCCGGCGGATTGATTTCTCTTTCAGATTGCTTTCTAATATCAGGCCGTCTTTAATCAGCGCATATTGACGGAAAAATGATCCGTTTGTCTGTATGGCTTCTTCAAAATAGGGGCTGTTTAATTCGGCTCCGATCTTTATTTCTCCATTTATGATTGCCACAAATCCGGCTTTCGACACCCCTTTGCTGATAATTTCTCCATTCCTGATGAATGTTCCTACAATACCACCATTGTCTTTCCGAATGTCGGCGGCCTGGAATGCCAGAATTATATTATTATCCGATGCTTCTATTTCCCCCACGTGCAGTTCGGGTACAGCATTCCCGGGATTGAATATTTTAAGAGGTATATTATTGGCAGTTATTCGATTGATGTTGCAATAAATAACCTCGTTTTCATCAGATGAATTTGTATTTAAATATTTTTTAGCGAAATCGGATGCAATTCTGTGGCTGTTTAATTGGAGGTTCGCAGAGTATGGCGTTTCTATTCCTATTGCATCCTGTTCTATGTATTCCATTTTTTCCGATTGTCGGAATATAATGTACAGTAGAACAGCTATAATACTTACAATTATTAAAATTCCGATCCACGTTATTCGGATCCCTTCCTTCAGAAATCTTCGCTTTCGTTTTTGTTGGAAGATGTCTTCTGTAGGATCTGTCCAACTGACAAGTATTGAATCGTTTTCACTACCTGTTTCACTATCTGGAATGTCGAATGTGTCAGGACTCGTCTGAAGCTTTTGGGGGTTCAGATGTCCGCCCGATTGACTTTGTCCGATATTCCGTATTTCATTATCTTCAATCTCTTTCATATTTGTTTCTATTTAATAATCTTATTAATCTTCTTCTTCGTCATCGTCCCAATTGCCATTGGTAAATCTATCTTTGAGCATTTTCAATGCAGTCTGGGATGCAGACTTTTTGATGGTGAACGTTTTGTAGTCTTTTAGTTTAAGTTCCTGTTTTGTCGGATTAACGTAAGACACATAGCCTATATTAACGACAAGCTGCTTGCCAACGCGAGTGAAGATAGTATCGCTTTGTCCGAGTTGAGACTTGATTTTTTTATATAGCAGTTTCAATTGCGTCGTTAAGGTACATTCTGATCCGTCGGCCATGTGAATAACTGAATAGTTGCCATCTGATGTGACATATACAATCTTGTCGAACGGGAATCGGAACACTTCTTTGTCATTTATGATGGTTAGGAATTGCATGTTGGAGAGTATAAGTGTGATTATTTGGCTGTGCAAATGTACTCTGAATTATTGAGATTTCAAAGAGGTGGATTCTGCTTTTAACTAACTTTAATAAAATTGTTCCATTATGTTGTAATGATTGATTAGCTTTGCAACCATGTTTGATAATCCGGTGCAAAGATAGGCATAATTTTCCTGTTGTGCAATAGCAAAACAGGCTGATTGTACGAAATCCCTTTCTTAGTGTACGAAATGACGGTTATTCTTTGGGTGCCGGTTCAACATGAACGGCAATGTGTGTTTTGGCACCGTAATGATGCTTCAGCAGCCGTTCCACTTCCGATGCTCTCCGATGAGCCTCGTAAAGGGGCATGTTGCCGTCCATCAGGATGTGCAGTTCGATGGCATAGTGGTTGCCGATGCGGCGCGTGCGCAGGTCGTGGGGCTTGGATACACCCTCCACCGATGCTGCCAGCCGGAGTATTTCGGCTTCCACCTCATCGGGCAACGACTGTTCCATCAGGTCGCCCACGCCCCGGCGGACCAGGTCGACGGATACCTTTACGATGAACAGGCCGACTATTACGGAGGCGATGGGGTCGAGAACCGTCCAGCGTTCGCCCAGAAAGATGGCTCCGCAAATGCCCGCCGATGTGCCGATGGAGGAGAGGGCATCGCTGCGGTGATGCCAGGCATTGGCTTCCACTGCCTGCGAGTTCAGCCTTTTGGCTGCTGCCATCGAATAACGGAATACCCCTTCTTTCAGTACCACCGAAAGCAGGGCAGCCCACAGGGCCAGCATGCCCGGAGCTTCGAGCTGCGCTCCGCCTGCCCAGGCAATGATCTTTGCGGCTCCGCTGTACAGAATGCCGCCAGCCACAGCCAGCAGGGAAAGTCCGATGAGGGTCATGGCCAATGTCTCGTATTTGCCGTGACCATAGTCGTGCGACTTGTCCTTGGGCCTGCCGCTGATCCGGACAAACACCAGCACGATGACATCGGTCACAAAGTCGCTCAGCGAGTGAACGGCATCGGCCACCATGGCCGCACTGCGTCCCACGATGCCTGCCGTAAACTTGAAGAGCAGCAGCAGAACGTTCACAGCACCGCCTATGAGTGTTACCTGATAGATTTCCTTGTTTCGTTTCATTGCGCCGCAAAGATAAGCAGAAAAACGTGAAAATCCAATTATTCTTCCCTTTATTTGCAAATTTCCGACCACCTCCTGTAAGAAGTGATCGGAAACTATGTGAAAGTCGTGATAGTTGCGACTGTATATACCTTATTATTTATATAGGAAGCGCTTGATGGAACGCTTGGCAGTTTTCTCGAACTCCTGATCCATCAGTTCCACACGGGCTATCTGCGAGTAGTTGGGCAGCGTTGCGTTCAGTTCCTTGCGGTTAGCGTGCATCTGAGCCATGATCTGCTCGTCGTTCAGGCCGTTGGCATAGGCGAGCTCGTAGTTCGGATAGATGAGGGCTACCAGACGTTCTTCGCGTTGTACGATGATGCTTTCGGCCACATAGTCCATGTTGTTCAGACGGTCCTCGATCTCTTCCGGATAGATGTTCTGTCCGTTGGTGCCCAGAATCATGTTCTTCTTGCGGCCCATGATATATACGAAGCCGTCCTTGTCCATAATGCCCAGATCGCCGGTGTGGTACCAGCCTTCAGGATCGATGGCTTCGGCAGTAGCCTCAGGATTCTTGTAATAACCCAGCATGACGTTCTTGCCGCGGGTCAGGATCTCGCCGGCTGTCTTGCGCGGTTCGGGACTGTCGATCTTTACTTCCATGTTCATTACGGCACGTCCGCACGAACCGTTGCGAATCTTCTTGTGGTTCTCGTAGGTGATCATCGGGCCGGTTTCGGTAGCGCCGTAGCCTACGGCCAGCGGGAAGTTGATGTTCTTCAGGAACTCCTCGACCGACTTGTTGATGGCCGATCCGCCCACCATCACTTCGGTCATCCTGCCACCGAAATACCTCATGGCACGACGGCGGGTAAAGAATCTGAAAATGCGTCCCACAACGGGGTAGTGGATGTAGCGCAGACGTTTGAGCGAACTGATGTCCGGTTCAATCTTGTACTTCACATATTTCTCGACCACCAATGGTACGCTGATCAGAATGACCGGTTTCAGCTCCATGAATGCCTGGTTGATGATAGCAGGCGATGGCATACGGGTGAGGAACGTGTTGTGGCAGCCCTGAATGAACGGAGCCACAAACGAGCAGGTCAGACCGTACATGTGTGCCATTGGCAGGACGGTCAGGATCTCGGCCTGCGGTTTCATGACGCGGCGGAATACCCTGCGATGGAACTGCCAGTTGCTGTAGCAGCATCGGTCGGGCAGCATGACACCCTTGGAGAATCCTGTGGTTCCGCTGGTATAGTTGAGCGTAGCCAGTGCTTCGGGGCTGTCCTCGGGCGTGT
>JAGBQS010000006.1 GCA_017632695.1 Bacteroidales bacterium | reverse complement strand
TGCAGGTCGTTTCGGCCATCCGGAAGGCGCTGAAGGATGTGAAGATTGAGGGTCAGGATGTGCATCGGACGCTGTATGTAAGCGACCGCCGCTGGAACCGCATTGCCCGTCTGATGCGGGCTTCGGCGCTGATGCACGACCGTAAGGAAGTGAATCTTTCCGACCTTCAGGTAGCCGTTCACTGCCTTTGGAATGAGCCGGACGAATTCCCGGCAGTCTGTTCGATTGTTGCCGATGCGATTTTCGGATCCTACAGGCAACGGCTGGACCTGATGAGTCAGGCTGTGGGTTATGCCATGAAACGGCGGCTGGTGCGCGAGTCGGCCGATCTGGCTCATAGCCGGGGGGATCATCGCGACGACGATCTGCTTATCTACGACGGGCTGTATTACGGCATCGATGAACACACGTTTATCTATGTGACGGATTTCCGCTCGATGCCGACCCATTCCGCCAACGAGCCGGCTATCCGGGGTGTGATGTATCAGGATCCCCGGCAGCCGAAGCGCCGTATCATCAGGGCTTATACCAATCCGGATAATATCGGGGTTTACGATACGGAACTGACGCGCGTGAATCTGTATCGCGACAGCCGGTCGCTGTACATCAACGGGGTGCGTTACGCCCTTCATCGCGGATTGCCCGGACAGAAACTGGAGGTCGAATCGGGTCTGGAACCCCTGGTTGCAATGCCGGAAGGCGGTCTGGAAGCCTACGAGACACAGGTCGACAGTCTTTTTGTCGAGGCTTCGACGCTGCACAATTCCCTGAAAGGACATCTGTTTGCCACCGATGCCGTTACAAACATGCTGTCGGCCTATATGGATACGTTCCGGAAACAGGTCGCCCTGCTGCGTGCTGATGTACGTAAACTGCTTTACGACGAATAACTCATGTATCTGAAATGGCCTGAACAATTGAATGCCGTTACTGCCTGTATCTGTCAGGATATGGAGCAGGGATTTTCCGATGCCGTCGAGGGCCGTCTGGAGTTTATGCGGCAGCGTGGCGTGACCGATCCTTACGAGCTGTCGCAGATCCGGCAGGATTTTATAGGCGAACGTCTGCCCAACCAGCAGCTTCTGCTCGACAAGTACCTTACCGCCATTCCGGCCTATCTGGATAAGCAGCAGTGCAGCGACGATGAGTTCATGCAGGCGTGGGCGCTGATGGGCGGTATCTGGAATGTGGTGGAGTTCGAACGGATCCGGAACATTGTCCGCATCCAGTATAAATATCCGCAGGTATTGCAGGTCGCTAAGGTTATGGGGCGTGTGGCCGATGTGGAAGGTCCGGCACGTATTCCCCTGGGTGTCGGTGGCAGGCAGCCGGTTTATCATGGTTCTCCGAGTGACATCGACGGAGTGGGTGTCGGCAACGATCTGACTTCCCTGCTTCCTTCCGAAATGGTTCAGATGACCGACGATGAGCTGGAAGGTCTGTTTGCCTACAAGTTCGCCACGCAGCGTCTGCAAACCTTCAGCCACAGGAGCCGCATCATGCATCCAAGTCATAAGATCCGGCTGAACCGCGCCCGCCCCAAGGGACCGATGGTGGTTTGTCTGGATACCAGCGCTTCCATGCAGGGTGTGCCCGAAGAGATAGGCCACAGTCTGGTAGTGAAACTCCTTCAGCTGGCCATGCAGCAGAACCGCGACCTGCTGCTCATTCCCTTTGCGGTAAATGCCCGTCCGTTCGATGTCCGCAAAAACCGGACCAGGCTGCTGGAATTTTTCCGGAAAAGGGCCGAAGGTGATACCGATGCGACGGCCATGACCGGTCTGATGATACACATCCTGTGCGAACGTCCGGAATATGGAGGCGCAGACGTGTTGCTGGTGAGCGATTTCCAGATACCGATGGTGTCCGAACGCCTGCAGGGCGATATGCGTCGGATGCGAGAGCAGGGAACTCGGTTTTACGGTCTGCAGATCGGCGAGACGCGCGAGTCGCACTGGCCCGAATTCTTTGATCGGATTTACCGTTTGCCGTACGAGTCGAGGATGCGCCCGTGGTACATACAGAAATAAGAAGAGTAGTAACTGAATACGGTTCGGAAGCATTTTACCTGAAAATAGGTATTACCTTTCCTGAAAAGAATGTCTATCTTTGCACCGGAAATCGGAATAACAGGAATAACGGATTTGAGAATGACTTTAAGAGACTTAAAGCGGGGAGAAGTAGGACGTGTGATCCGGGTTGGTGGCGAGGGAGCTCTTCGCCAGCATCTGATCGATATGGGCGTGCTGCCCGATACGGTTGTCAAAATAGTGAAATATGCGCCGATGGGAGATCCCATCGAGATACTGATTCACGGATACGAACTGACCCTCCGTATGGCCGATGCTGCCAGCATTGAAATCGAACGGATTGACAGGCAGACCCACCGGAATGCGGAACGGACAGCCAGACGGAATGCTGCCGACTCCGAATGGGAAGTCGCCGAGACTCCGCACCCGGGCTTGGGTGAGCCTCACATTTCGGCCGAAGAAATCCGTCAGGAAAACCCCTTGCCAAAGGGTACGGTGATGACTTTTGCGCTGGCAGGTAATCAGAACTGCGGAAAGACCACATTGTTCAACAATCTGACCGGTTCGGCCCAGCATGTAGGCAACTTCCCGGGAGTAACCGTCGACCGTAAAAGCGGACAGATCATCGGTCATCCGGATACGCTGGTTGTCGATCTGCCCGGCATATACAGTCTGTCGCCATACACAAGCGAAGAGATTGTTTCCCGCAATTTCATCATCCGCGAGCATCCGCATTGTATTATCAATATCCTGGATGCAACCAACATCGAGCGAAATCTTTATCTTTCCATGCAGCTCATCGAACTGGGTGTTCCGATGGTGCTGGCCCTGAACATGATGGACGAACTGGAAGGAAACGGCGGTGCTGTACGCATCAACGAGATGGAGGCGTTGCTGGGCGTTCCGGTTGTTGCCATTTCGGCAGCCAGGAATCAGGGTATCCAGGAACTGATTGACCATGCGTTGCATATTGCCTATTTCCGCGAGGAACCCAAACGACAGGATTTCTGCAGTCCGGACGATCATGGAGGAGCGGTTCACCGTTGCCTGCATGCCATCATGCACCTCATTGAGGATCATGCCGAAAGGGCGGGTCTTCCCATCCGTTTTGCTGCAAGCAAACTTGTGGAGGGCGATTCGCTGGTGCTCGAAGCCCTGCAGCTGGAACCGAATGAGTACGAAACCGTACAGCATATCATCCGGCAAATGGAAGATGAACGCGGACTGGATGCTACGGCTGCTTTGGCCGATATGCGTTTTACGTTTATACAGCGCTTGTGCCAGCGTACCGTTGTGAAGCCGCAACTGAGCCGGGAGCATCTGCGCAGCCTTGCCATCGACAAAATCCTGACCGGCAGGTTTACTGCCTGGCCGGCTTTCATCCTGATTATGGGTCTGATCTTCTGGCTCACGTTCGAGAGTCTGGGCGTCTGGTTGCAGGACATGCTGGCAGCAGGAATCGACGACTTTACGGGTTGGGTCGATGTACTGCTGACCGACTGGGCAATCAATCCTGCCGTTCATTCGCTGGTCATCGACGGCGTGTTCTCCGGCGTGGGCTCAGTTCTTTCGTTTGTTCCGCTCATCCTTTTGCTGTTCTTCTTCCTCAGTATGCTGGAGGATAGCGGCTATATGGCGCGAATTGCATTTGTGACCGATCATCTGCTCCGACGCATCGGTCTGTCGGGCCGAAGTATCGTGCCGATGCTGATCGGTTTCGGTTGCTCTGTCCCGTCCGTTATGGCTTCGCGCACCATGCCGAGTGAACGTGACCGCCGTCTGACCATTATGCTGACCCCGTTCATGAGTTGTTCGGCTAAAGTGGCAATCTATGCCTTTATTGCCGAACCCTTCTTCGGGCATAATGCCTGGGTGGTGATGGTAGGTCTTTACCTGTTGGGTATCCTGACCGGAGTGGTGGTAGCCGTTGTGGCCAAGACATTTGTCCTGAAGGGCGAGGCGGCTCCGTTTGTGATGGAACTTCCCAATTACCGTATGCCCGGATTCCGCAATGTGTTTCATCTGCTGCGCGACAAGACAAAAGATTTCGTGGAGCGCGCCTTTACGGTCATTTTCCTGGCAACCATAGTCATCTGGTTCCTGCAGCATTTCAGCTTCCGCCTTCAGATGGTCGATCCGTCCAGCAATGATTCGATACTGGCTGTTGTTTCGGGTCTGATTGCTCCGGTCTTCTCACCGCTCGGGTTCGGCGACTGGCGTCTGGTAACGGCGCTGGTAAGCGGCTTTATGGCCAAAGAGAGCGTGGTGGCTACCATCGAGACCCTGTCGGCCGGAACGCCTGTCACAAGCCTGATGACAACGGGAGGAGCCGTCTGTTATCTGGTGTTCTGCCTGCTCTACACGCCTTGTGTGGCAGCAATCGCAGCCATCCGGCGGGAGTTGGGCAACCGCTATGCGCTGTTTGTTCTGCTGCTGCAATGCGGTGTTGCCTGGCTGGTGGCCTTTGTAGTCAGTTTCTTTGTTCCGATGTTATGAATGTCCAGAGTTTTATTTTGCTGGCCATAGTGTTGGGAGCATTTGTTGTAACGCTCCGTTACGTGATCCGGAAAAACAGGAAGCATCCGGGTTGCGGAGGTTGCAGTTGCTGCGATGCTGCCGGCCGTTGCAAGCTGAATAATGATAAAAAATAGACTCTTTTGGGGCTTTTTTTGTGTCTTCGTCAATCCTTTTATATAAAATTATCCTTTTTTTTCATCTGAAGTTTGGAAAAGTATAAGATTTGAAGTATCTTTGTCCCCATATAACTGAACCGATTAATTCTTCAAATCTTATGCATTCTTTCAGATCCGTTCTTATGCGTTTTTCGCTGTTGCTGCTGATTGGACTGACAGTCAGCCAGATTTTTGCTCAGGAACCGCCTGTCCGGAGCCGTCGTTTTTCATTCCACAACCTTCCTCCTGATTTTTACGAGACTTCCGAAGCCCGCCGGATAGGAGATCAGGTATTGCTCTATCAGCGCATTACCGGCGGCTGGCCGAAGAATATCGATATGGGCAGGGCTTTGTCGGCCGAAGAGAAAGCCCGGGTTGAGGCCGATAAGCAGCGCAAGGATGATTCAACCATCGATAATGGTGCCACTACCCAGCAGATGCGTTATCTGGCGGCTTTGTACCAGTCGACCCTCGAACCCCGCTACAAGGAGGGCTTCGTACGTGGTCTGGAATATCTGCTCAGCGGACAGTATGAAAACGGCGGGTGGCCCCAGTTCTGGCCTGATCCGACAGGCTATCAGGTTCACATCACCTATAATGACAACGCCATCGGCAACACTTTGCAGCTGTTCCGCTCGGTGATTGAGCGGGAAGTGCCGTTTGACGGCGATCTGGTTGACGATGCTATGCGCAGCCGTTTGCAGAAATCGTTCAACAAGGCCATCGAGTGTATTCTGAATACCCAGATCCGTAAGGACGGAAAGCTGACCGTCTGGTGCCAGCAGCACGATAAGGATACCTTCGAGCCGGCGCCCGCCCGAGCCTTCGAGCTGGCATCCTATTGTTCGTCCGAAAGTGTCGACCTGCTGAAACTGCTTATGTCGCTGCCCAATCCCGACAAACGCATCAAGGCGGCCGTACACGGTGCCATGAAGTGGTTTGATACTTACAAACTGACCGGTTTGCGCTATACCCGTTCGCCGCTTGTCAGGGGCGGACAGCCTAATGCCCGACTGGCGGAGGATCCTTCTGCACGTCCTATTTGGGGCCGATATTATGATTTGGAGCATACTGAGCCCTTTGTTTGTGACCGGGACGGTTTGCCGCGCCGGCGCCTTGAACAGATAGGCACAGAGCGTCGGAACGGTTACAAATGGTTTGATTCGAATCCTTGTGACCTGTATCCGTTATATGAGGCCTGGGCTGACAGGTACGATCGCCGTCACAAAGTCAGAATCAGCCTCGATACGCCCGGCGCAAACCGGAACGGACTGATCGATATGTATCGGAAGCCGGTAATCAACAGGAGCGATTTCGATGTTGTCGTGAAGTCCGGCGAAAGCATTCAGCAGGCCATAGAACATGCTCCCGATAAGCCGACTGAACCCTTTAAGATCTTTATTGAGAAAGGAATCTACAATCAGAAAGTCATTGTCGACAAGCCCAATATCGTACTGGTGGGCGAGGATAGGGACAGTACCCGCATCATTCTTGCCGAAACCTCGAAGACCGTTAAGGTGCCCGAATACAAGGGACGGAAAGTTCCTATGGGCGTCATTGTACTGACCGAAGAAGCCGACCATTGCGTCATAAGCAGTCTGACGGTCTATAATAATTACGGCTCTACGGTCGAGGCGACAACAACCCATCAGATGGCCATCTACGGTAGGGCTTCGCACACCATCATCCTGAACTGTAATGTCTGGGCCGACGGCAACGATGCCCTCTCGCTGTGGGCTCCCGGAGGTGACGGTATGTACTATCATGCCGATTTGGAATTGCGTTGCCCGGGTGTTGATTTCCTTTGTCCGCGCGGCTGGTGCTATGTAACCCGTTCCCGTTTCATTGGCGACAGCAGGGCTATCCTGTGGCACGACGGTCGGGGAGATATGTCGAAGAAGCTGGTAGTAAAGGATTCCTTCTTTGATGCCAAATCGCCCACTATCTTAGGCCGCTATCATCATGATCATCAGATTTTCCTGCTGAACTGCCATCTGACGGATCAGATTCTCGACACCAATATCCAGTATGCCTATTCCGACAAGGTGCTCGATCCTTGCCCATGGGGTAACCGCGTCTATTTTTACAACTGTACGCGTCAGGGCGGTCACGGACACTGGATGGATACGAATCTGGATCAGGCCGAAGGAAGTCCGTTCTATCATACAGTTACGGCGCAATGGACCTTTAACGGCAAGTGGAATCCTGAACAGGAAATTCGCAATCTCTGGTATGTGATTGCCTATTGATTTCCGGCTTCCGGATTAATAACCGGAGGGTGAAGATTGTAAATCCGAGCCGTCAAAATGCTAACAGAAACGGGAAAACTGTATCGTTTTTTGCAGTTTTCCCGATTTTTGTTTGCACAAGCCGGAAAATGCCGCTATCTTTGCAGTGTGTTTTTCATGGTATAAGATTTAAGGTTAAAAAGATGAACCGGCTGTCGTGATGACAGTCGTTCATTGATTTTAAAGGGTTACTTCCGAAGTTTTAGGGGTTCTTTCCGTATTTTTATGGTTCTTCCGAAAAAAAGCATGTCCCCGGGAGATTTCACATCTGCCGGGGACAATATAATCCCTTTGTAAAAATTAAGTGCACAAAGGTATGCATTATTCGTGAACCCTCCAAATTTTTTAAGGATTTTTTGTAATTTTAGGCCGATTTTGTGCTAAAAAAGTACAATTTAGGCCTACTTTGTACAATAATCATCGTTTTTTTACCCAAAAAGTACAAGAAGGGTATGGATTTTTGTACACGATTGCAAAGACCGTGAAAAACAACAAATCCTCTTGGAGCGGGGTATAAAAATGATTCAGGAGGGGTAAATAATGATTCATGAGGTGGGGAAAATAGGATTTGGAAGTGATTAAAATAAAGATTCAGAAGGGGTTTAAAAAATGAACGACTGTCATCACGACAGCCGAACATCTTCTAACCTTAAATCTTATACCATGAAAAACACGATGCAAAGATAAGGGGTTTATTTGTAGTGTACAAATTTACATACGGTTTTCTTTAAAAAACTATTTTGTTTTAATGAAATTTAATACAGTTTGACTAATGGAGTTGACAATTATTCGATAACGATGGATTTGTTTTTCGGAAACTTTACCTGATAGCTCAGGTTCAGCTGCCGGGTCTGATCGGGTTCGAGGGTAAGCGTCCAGGTGACGATACCTGTTTCCTTATTCAGCTCGCCGCCGCTCAGATTGAGAACCGAAACCGTGATCTCGGAGTTTTGCGACACCGGAATCTGGTCGAAGACCTTCAGCGTTACCTTTTCGCTCCGGCTGTTCCGGATGCTGATCTGCCAGTCCTTGGTAAGCGTCTGCGTACTGCCCAGCACTTTCCGCGAGCTGTTGGCCTTTTGCAGCTTCCGTTCAATGCGGATGCCGTTGTCGCGTCCAAGCGAAAGGGATAGCGTGTCATTCTGCTGGGTCGGATCCAGATAGGTTTTCCCCACAAAGCTGTTTTCGTAGAATACCATCGCCTCACCGCCCAACAGGTTGAACTGGTCCCAATCGGTAGCAAATGCCATCAGGAACGCGTCTTTGTCGATTTTGGGCGAACTCTGGTAGGCATAGGTAGCCGGTATCTCATATTCGCCGATGGTAGCGGTCGAGAGCTGGTTATCCGAAAGGATAGTGAGCGGATGTCCGATGGCAAATTCGTAGCCGAACTTCGCCTCCGAGGCAGCCACATCGAGCATAGCTGCCGGTTCCATCATGTCCATCATGTTCATTTCTTCTATCCCGTCCACTGCAACTGCATTCTTCGAGAGACTTCTTCTGGCGGCCGAAGCATCCAGACCGGCAGCCCTTCCCACTATATACTCGTTCTTTTTCAGAACCTTCGGCCGATAGAAGTTCAGCCAATAGGGACTGAGTTCCGGAGCGGTGTTCGAGCGGTTCGGGTTGGCCGAAGAGAGCGTGACGGGAATGTTTTTCCATTCCTCGCCGGTCTGCTGGCTGATGTTGGCCTTATAGGTAAGATGCAAAGGCTGAGAGGTACTGTTTGCGCGGAGGTCGTAGGTAGGGTACCAGGAAGCGCGGTTCACGTAGTAGGTGAACGAGAACTGGGCGCGGGTAGCGGCGGGAGCATCCACCTTGACATCAATGACCGCCAGCCGTTTAGGCTGGATGGCCGAAAGGGAGTCCAACGTCTTCTGCCGCTGTTTTTTCACCTCACGGGCCACACTTAGCTGATCGGACAGTTCAAGCTGTTTCCTGTTGATCGAAAGCAGCTCATTATAATAATAGGTCTTCAGCTGCCTGATGTTTTCCAGCGGAGTAACAACCGTCCGGTTGGTGGTCTGACAGTTGGACTTCACCATCTCAGCCTGTCGGTTGAGGGCTTCAAACTGCGCATTCAGCTCTTCAACGTTGCGCGAGGCTTCTTTCAGTAATTTTTTTGCTGCGGTCTGTTTTTGTGCCAGCTGGGCACTGTCGGCCTTTACAAAATGGTGGCTTACGCCCAGAACCGTCAGCGAGCCCTTGGCTTTGACCTGCAGGCTTGTGGCATCGAAGTAGGGCGAAATACCCTCAAACTGGAGGGTCTGCTCGCCGTTACGTACATTAACCGTGACGGAACGCTCCACTTGGGCGCCGTCGGTAAAAACAGTAACCTTTTCGATGCCGGGCACCGACTTACTCTGAGCTGCCAGAACCATAGGAACTGCCAGAAGAATAAATGGAAGGAATGACTTTTTCATCGGATAATAGAGTTTTTCAGTTATGAAACCGGTATAGAGCGGGGGAGTCAGCGGTTGTCAAGAGCTGTTAACAACACAGGTATGGACTGTTAACTCCCTGTTTTTCTCAGAACATATCTTTCTTCTTGAAGATATAGTAGCAGATAAGTACAATTACCAATGTTGCCAGGCCGATGATGGGGAAGGCAAACGGGTAGGATTCCCAGCCATTAGGCACATTCATGCCGAAGAATCCGGAAATAGCCGCCGGAATCATCAGGATGATGGTAATGGTGGTAAGACGTTTCATGATAGCGTTCAGGTTGTTGCTGATGATGCTCGAATATGAGGCACGCTGACGTTCCAACACTTCGCTGTAGATGTTAGCCGTCACGTAAGCCTGTTGCAGCTCTACCTCCACGTCATCCAGCAGATCCTCGTCGTAGGGCAGGTGGCGGAGGTGTTTCTTCAGACGCACCAGAACCACTTCGTTGCCTCGGATAGATGTGATGAAGTATACGAGGAACTTCTCGATGAGCATCATCTGCTGCAGGCGGTCATTGTCCATCGATTCCTCCAAAGCCTCCTCGGCAGCCTTCATCTTGATGTTCATCTGCTTCAGATACTTCAGGTACCACACCGAACTGCTCAGGAAGAGCGACAGCATCAGGTCGTACCTTTCGCGTGTCTCGATCATCTTGCGGTTGGTCCAGCGTATGAAGTCGTTCACCATCTCATTATTATAATAGCAGATGGTGATGAAGATCTCCGAGTGTACCAATACGGCCAGCGGGACGGTGCTGTAGATGAACTCACCGTCCTCGTCAACCTCGCGATGCGGAATACGGATCAAGGTCATGAGCCAGCCTCCCTCGTTTTCGGTACGCGGGCGTTCTTCCGTATCTTCCACGTCCTGAATGAAGTCCCAGGGTGCTTCAAAACGACGCACCAAATCCTCCAGCTCGTCCTGAGTCGGAGTCGTGACCTGTATCCAGCAGTCGGCCTGCCATTCGGGCAACTGCTTGAAACCGCCTTCGCATTTCCAGTATTGAATCATGTTTTGCTCTTTTGGGAGGGGGTTTACGTCGTTTTCTACCTTTTCGCGGTGCGAAATTAATCTTTTTTTCTCAAAGATGGTCTATTTTATTGAAAAAATTCCTATTTTTGTGCGAAATTTAATAGAAAATGGTTCATTTTACCCCCGAACTCAGTGCTTTTTTGCGCGAACACGCCTCCGATGATCCGGTGCGTCTGTTACTTTCTGCCTCCCGATATCCGGATGTGGATGTCCGATGGGTAGCAGGACAGCTCGAAGCCCACCGGCAGATACGGACCAAGCTGCCGGAATGGTATCAGATGGCCGACAGACTGATGTTCGGCGGACATGTGCCGGCCGAACAGTGCAGTTCGGAGCAGACCGCCCGCTACAAGCGGCAACTGGTTGTGGGACAGAGTCTGTGCGACCTGACCGGCGGGATGGGTGTGGATCTGTACTACATGTCCGAGGGGCTTGAAAGGGCCGTTTACACCGAGCGTCAGCCGGAGTTGTGCGAAGCCGCACGCCACAATTTCGGGGTGTTGGGCCGTCGGAACATAACGGTTCGCGAGGGCGATGCCTTCCAGTTGGGAATTCCTGATGTTGATACCCTTTATCTGGATCCTGCCCGGCGTGCAACCGACGGTAGCCGTGTGTACGATCTGGCCGACTGCGAACCCAACGTGGTCGGGAAAAGCGACGAACTGCTGCGTCATTGCCGGCGCCTCATTATTAAATTATCGCCGATGGCCGATTTGAGCCGTGTGGTGCAGCAGTTGCCGGGAATAGCCGAACTGCATGTGGTAGCGGTCCGCAACGAGTGCAAGGAACTGCTGGCAGTTATCGACAATGGCCGGATGCCCGAATCCGTCGGGGTGCATTGTGTGGATTTCCGTTCGTCCGATACGGTAAGTTTTTCGTTCAGTATGGCCGACGAATCCCAGGCTCAGTCCGTTTATGCCACAGCTCCGGGCCGTTATCTGTACGAACCCGACGTTACCCTGCTGAAGGCCGGAGCGTTCCGGTTGCCCTGCGAGCGGTACGGGTTGCAGAAGCTCGACCCTAACAGTCATCTGTATGTCTCCGACCGGCAGGTATCGGATTTCCCCGGTCGGATTTTCGAGATTGAAGAAATCATGAACTTTTCAGCTAAAAACATCAGGGAATTGAAGAAAAATATCGGTCAGGCCAATGTGGCTACCCGTAACTTCCCGCTTTCGGCCGACGAACTGCGCAAGCGTTCCGGGCTGAAGGACGGCGGCAGCACCTATCTGTTCGGCTCCGTGCTGCAAGGCATGGGCGCTCTGCTGTTCCGTTGCCGCAAGTGTCTGTTTCTGTTAATCTGCCTGCTGTTGCTCCTTCCGGCTCCGGCATCGGCCAAGCGTCGGAAGAAAGCCCCCGAACCGACCGTCGAGGAAATGCTGCAGGGCATCCGGCTTCAGTCGCCCGCCCTGTGGAATCAGGGTATGGAGTTTGTTTATCTGCCCGAACGGATCAACGCCTCGATGGTGGCCGAAAATCCGTCCGAGGTGCCCGATACGGCTGCCCTGTATGCCAACACGCTGTGGACCTTTCAGGGTATTGTGAGCGAGGAGGACTGGATGGGGCAGCAGATCATGCATCTGCGCTTCCGCAATCCGAAGGGCAGCATTTTCCGTCTGGCTACGGGTCGGACCCTATCGCAGCTCAACGATACGGCCTATCATCCCGCTTTGCCCGGTTTACTGGCGCTCGAACCCATTGTTCAATGCAATGAGCGTCTGCAGGGCAAGACCTTTTACCTGATGCTCAACGACGAGCGCATTCTGGCGCCCGATACCGTCCGGCTCGAGAAGTTCCTGCCTGTAGTGATCGATTCCGTAACCGTCGGAACCGAGCTGGCGCCCTTACGCGTGTGGTTCACCCATCCCAAACAGGGTAGGGCCTCGTTGCTGACCTCATTGCCCGACAGCCGCGAGACCTCCACATCCACGCCCATCCAGCGTTTCTTCTCCGCCACCGATCCGTACCGGAAATATCCCGACATCAAGCCCGAAATCTGGGAGCTGATCCGGCAGAATATGGTTCGGCAGGGAATGAGCCTCGAGGAAAGCCGTCTGGCGTTAGGCAGGCCGCAACGCTACGAACGTTATCCATCGAAGGTGGGTTTTGTGGAGCGTTGGCACTATTCGGATCGCAAGGTGCTGGAGTTTGTCGACGGACATCTGCTTCGCATCGCCATCGAGAGGTGACCTCAAACCCTTAAACCCTTCACCCTTAACCATTAATCATGAACCAGAAAAGTCGTTACGATGCCGTTCTCCGATACTTTGTGGAGCACAACCCGAATGCATCCACCGAACTGAACTACCACAATCCTTTCGAGTTGCTGGTGGCTGTCATCCTTTCCGCACAGTGTACCGACAAGCGGGTCAACATGGTGACGCCCGACCTGCTGCGAGCATTCCCTGATGCGCGGACGATGGCGCAGCAGACGCCCGAAGAGATTTTCGAGTACATCCGGAGCATTTCGTATCCCAACAACAAAGCCCGTCATCTGGTTGAGATGGCGCAAAGGCTGGTGTCCGAATATGGGGGAGAGGTGCCCGAAGACTACGATGCCCTGCTGAGTCTGCCGGGTGTGGGACGCAAGACGGCCAATGTTATCTCGTCGGTGGTGTTCAACAAACCCACTATGGCGGTCGATACCCATGTGTTCCGTGTATCCGAACGCATCGGCCTGACCCGCAACTCCAAGACCCCGCTCAGTACCGAGAAGACGCTCACCGCACACATTCCGGCCGAACTGATACCGGTGGCGCACCATTGGCTCATTCTGCACGGGCGCTATGTGTGTACCGCCCGGAACCCGAAGTGTGCCGAATGCGGCATTTCGGAGTGGTGCCGGTACTATTCCGAACATAAAAAATGATACAAAACATCATCAAATTTGTAAAATTTACCCGTTTTTCATGGATTTTTTATGAAACTGATATTTTTTGATACAAATTTGATAGGATGCAGCATAAATAATCAGTAACTTTGCGGTGGTTATCGGGCGCGGGCCCTGAGCTACGACTCCCGGACCATCGGTTAAAACCTACCACTATGTCAGAACTCATGCAATGGAACCGTTTGTTGTCGACGCTTCGTTTCGGACAGGAACAGCTGCCCCAGAGCCAGCATGCGCGCACCGAGTTCCAGCGCGATTACGACCGTTTGATATTCTCCTCCTCTTTCCGCCGGTTGCAGAACAAGACGCAGGTCTTCCCGCTGCCGGGCAGTATCTTTGTGCACAACCGTTTGACGCATAGCCTGGAGGTGAGCTGCGTGGGTCGCTCATTGGCCAACAACGCCGCCGTTTATCTGACCGAAAAGTATGCAGGCGAGGAGTGGACACACAAACTGCAGAGTCTGGACGACATTGTGGCAACCGCCTGTCTGGCGCACGATATGGGCAATCCGCCTTTCGGTCACAGCGGCGAGCGTACCATCATCAGCTACTTCCGCGAGGGCAACGGTCTGAAGCTGCGCGAGATGTTTACCGAACAGCAGTGGGCCGATTTCACGCACTTCGACGGCAACGCAAACGCCTTCCGTCTGCTGAGCCACCAGTTTGTGGGCCGACGTTCGGGCGGCTTTGCCCTGACCTATTCCACGCTGGCCTCCATCATCAAGTATCCGTACTCATCGCTTCAGGCAACCAAAAAGCCCAAGTTCGGCTTCTTTGCGCCCGAAGAGGAATCCTTCCGGAAGGTAGTCAGCGAACTGGGCCTGCTGCCCGTCGACGATGCCGGCACGCGTTATTGCCGTCACCCGCTGGTTTATCTGGTCGAGGCGGCCGACGATATCTGTTACCAGATTATGGACATCGAGGATGCCTGTCATTTGAAGCTGCTGTCGCAGGCTGAGACGCAGGATCTGCTGCTCCGGTTCTTCGAGGGAGAAACGCGGGCCAAGATAGAACGCGGTCTGACGCACCTCGACGACAACAACGAGAAGGTTGCCTACCTGCGCAGCCGGGCTATCGGAACGCTGGTGTACGAGTGCTCGGAGGTCTTCAATCAGCACGAGGAGGAGATTCTGGCAGGCCGTTTCGAGGGCTCGCTCATCCAGCACATCAGCCGGATTCCAGCCGATGCCTACAAACATTGCAGCGAGGTGGCTTTCCGCAAAATCTATCGTGCATCGGATGTGGTCGAAATCGAGCTGGCGGGTCATCAGATCATCTCCGTCCTGCTCGACAAGCTCGTGGATGCCGTCCTTTATCCCGAAAAAGCCTACTCGAAGCTGCTGCTCGACCGTGTTCCGGTGCAGTACGACATGATGGCAAAATCCGAGGCCGACCGCATCATGGCCGTTCTGGATTACATCAGCGGTATGACCGACGTGTATGCCCTCGACCTCTACCGCAAGATATACGGCATGAGTCTGCCGTCGCTGTAACGGCTTCGGACAACAAAAAAACGAAAACCCAAACAAAACGAAACCCAAACGAAAATACAAAATTCAATACTAAAATCAATACAAAATGAAACTGACAGACATTCTTTCCGGCAACTGCAATGCTGCCGAATGGGAAGCTAAGGGTTATGAGCTCCCTAAGTTCGATATTGCCGCCGTGCAGCGCAAGACGCACGACGAGCCGACATGGGTGCACTTCGGTGCAGGTAACATTTTCCGAGCCTTCCCGGCCGCCATTCTGAACGAGGCGCTGAATAGCGGTAAATACGACCGTGGCGTGATTGTGGCCGAGAGCTTCGACTATGAGATCATCGACAAGGCCTACCGTCCTTACGGCAACCTTTCGTTGCTCGTCAGCCTCCAGTCATCGGGCACCATCGAGAAGAAGGTGATTGCTTCCGTTACCGAAAGCCTGAAGGCCGACTACCAGTTTGCCGACGACTGG
>JAGBQS010000046.1 GCA_017632695.1 Bacteroidales bacterium | reverse complement strand
TGGCATGCTTGCCCGAAAGACCCTCTACGGCAGGAACGGCAGCATAATACATCGTCTCCTTACGGTCTGCATTGGCAGGCACCTCTACCACACCTATTTCGGTTCCCTTCCAGGGATCATCCAGTTTGATATGAATCTTGAAGGCGCCCTTGCCGCTTGGAGTCAGACAGATTCCCAGCGTGGTGTTATCGCCCTGTTTCGTTCCCTCGAAGGCCTTACAGCCCTTGGTGTCCTGCGTCAGACCGCCGAAGCCGAAGTACTTGAAGCCTGCGATGCCGCCGTTCTGGATGCCTGCCAGATCCATGGAGTTGTTCCACACGTCGTGATTGTCCTGCATCCACTGGTTGCTGTTCGGACCGTACATGAAGCAGGCATAACCGGCGCTGTAGTAGTTGTAGGGAGGCAGACCGAAGATCTGGAAGCCCTCGCTGGTAACTTCGGCGCCCGTATATTCGTTGCCGTCGGCAGCTTTAGCTGTCCACACATTATTTTTGGCATAGGGGTCATAACCGCTGATGGTTACCTTGCCGCCCTTAGCCACCGGTTTCTTGTCCCAGGTAATCTTGACCGGAGCCACCATTGCCTGGCGGGCATTGCCGAAGCCGCGTGGCGGACGGTGATAGAACACGTACCACTGACCGTTGATTTCCTGCAATGAGCCGTGCGTGTTGTGGCCTGCGTTGGTGGTAATGAGCTTCGAACCGTCCTCGTTCAGTACCACGCCGCGCGAATCGACCAGCACGCCACCTGAACGCCAGGGGCCCAACGGAGAGTCGCCGAAAGCATAGCGCAGCGCCGAATTGGTGTTGCCCAGTCCGTACTCTTTGCCTGAGTAGCCGGAGAAGACCATCACATATTTGTTGCCCACCTGACGGATGCTGCTGGCCTCGAAGAAGTTGAAGTCCTTCGGGTCCTGACCCTGATAGAGGGCTTTGTACTCGCTGCCTTCCTTGTCTAACAGGCGGCCGTCGACGCTGACGGCAGGGATGAACGGATCAATCAGGTCGGTTCCCGGACGCTTGGAGTACATGGTGTTCTGGTCGAGCTCGCAGGCCGTTGAGTGCTGGAAGCCGTAGAACACGTATGCACGGTATCCGATATTGTAGTCTTTGTCTTTCTTGTCGGTAATCTTCTCGATGAACACCGATGGGTCGAAGTCGATGAGCGAACCCTCCACGCAGCGTGTGCCGTCGGCGGTCAGGTTAACAGGGGTGAAAGGACCATTCGGACGGTCGCCTTTACATACCATCGGGATACGACCCCATCCGCGCGGGTGAGGGTAGAGCCAATAGGTTTTCTTGCCGGTAGTACGGTCGACGGTTTCCACCAGGTCGGGGGCAAACATCGTATCCCACTGACCGTTCACGAACCAGGTAAAGATGGGCCCCTCGTCGCGCCACTGGCTGAGGTCTTCCACAGGTGCCGACCACATACGGATATCGGGACCGCAGTAGGCGGTGTAATTCACATCGTGCGAACCGATGATGTAGGCACGGAACTTTCCTGGCTGATCAGGATCTTCGAACACTCGGGGCTCGCCGTCGGGCAGATGCTCCCACAAAGGCAGATACGGATTCTGGGCATTAACCATCAGTGTGGCTGCCAATGAACAGACGATTAAAATAAATTTTCTCATATTAGAAAGGTTTGTATTAGGTAAAAAGGAGTTCGGGCGCAAAGATACGGAAAAGTGTTCAGAAAAGCAAATTTCACCGGCATTTTTGCCCGAATAACGGTTAATAGCCTCCGAATTTTGAAAAAATCCACACAAAAGAATGATTTTTCAGATTTTATTTGTATCTTTGCCACGTTTTGGTAAAGTATTTTATATTTATGAAAAAGCTCTCATTTTTGTTTCTGTCAATCCTTTTCCCAATGGTGGCTTTTGCCGACGCCGTTGAGATTAACGGTGTTTATTACACCCTGAATACAGAAGATCATAGTGCAGCGGTAGCATCAAATCCGAATAAATACACGGGCGAAGTTACCATACCGTCCGTGGTTACTTACGAAGAAGTTGCCTACGATGTGAAAGCTATTCAGGATACTGCTTTTTTTGATTGCGGGGCTCTTACTTCAATAACCGTTCCAAGCAGTGTTACTTCAATTGGGTACATGGCTTTTTTAAACTGTGAAAGTATTACCTCCTTATCCATTCCGGAAAGTGTTACAACTCTGGGAGACTATGCTTTTGATAATTGCCGAGGTATTACCACATTGACCATTCCCCAAAGTATTACAGCTATTGGGACCGGCGTATTTTGCAGATGTGTCGGGCTCACTTCGTTAACCATACCAAATAGTGTTACATCTATTGGAGATCAGTCTTTTTCCGGGTGTAAAAGACTTACCTCTGTAACCATTCCCGAAAGTGTTATCTCTATAGGGAATACTGCTTTTTATATGTGTGATAGTCTTGCCTCTGTAACCATTCAGGAGGGTGTTACCTCTATAGGAAACACTGCTTTTTCAGGGTGCTATGCACTTTCTTCTATAACTGTTCCTAATAGTGTTACATCTATTGGCAGTTCTGTTTTTAGCAGTTGCTATTGTCTCACAACTGTTTCCATTGGTAGCGGTGTTACTTATATTGGAAGGAATGTCTTTTCATCGTGCAACGCTCTTAAAGACGTTTATTGTTATGCCGAAAATGTACCCAGTACACACGAAAAGGTATTCTACTCTTCGAAAGTTAGTGATAACGTAACCCTTCATGTACCTGCAGCATCTGTTGAGGCATACAAATCTGCAACGCCTTGGAACACATTCAAGAACATTGTTGCCATCGACGAAGAAACCGGCATTGCTGACGTCCGGGCTAAAGCCGTTCAGATGCAGTTTAAAGGCGGTAAGCTGAATGTTCATGGTATTGCCGACGGAACCCGGGTAAGTCTTTATACCATTGACGGAAATCTGGCTGGAACAGCAACTGTCCGCAATGGTGTGGCTACTTTCGGTGCTACCCTGCGTACAGGCACTCCCGCCATTGTCCGCATCGGCCATAAGAGTGTAAAGGTAGTGTTCTGAAACTTCTTTAGCAACTGAAATTTTAATAATCATGATGAAAACAGGAATTTGGATGTTGGCCGCCATCCTGATTGTTTTTACGGCATGTTCGGACGATGACGATTCTGCCACCGGAAAGGGACAGCTGCTTGAAGTGTATGACGTGCAGGGCAGTGCGGGTAAGGCCCGCCTGACCGTTGACGGTAAGGTGCTGTTTGTCACCGATGTGTTTGTCGGCAAGAACGGACTTGGCAAGCCGGGCGAGGGTGACGGTAAGACTCCAGTCGGCACGCTGCGTCCGTTGAGTGCTTTCGGTATCAAGCCCAATCCCGGTACCACGATGCCATATATTGATGTGACACCCTCTACCTACGCCTGCGACGAGGACTGTGAGTACTACAACCAGATTATCGACACCACCGTGGTACACCACCCGTGCGTAGGCGAGGAGATGTACTCTTACCAGCCGCAGTATAACTATGGCATCGCCACCGATTTCAATAAGGAGTGCATCTATCCCAAAGGAAGTGCTATCTTTATTCATGTGAAAGGCTCGAAGCCCTACACCGGCGGCTGTATGTCCTACGATGAGGACCGCATGATCGAGATTCTGAAGAACTGCGACATGTCGCTGGTCATTAAGGTGATGGAATAACCCAGACAGATAATGATGCTGAAGCCGTCACCATTCAGTAACCGGGGGTACAGCTTG
>JAGBQS010000045.1 GCA_017632695.1 Bacteroidales bacterium | reverse complement strand
CCTGAGCCAGTTCCTTCTTCTGGGCACGCGGGTCGATGAAGGGCAGCAGGATGGACTGGAGGTCGCCTGTAGTGGCGATGGGCTGCTTCTGGCGGGCGCGGACCAGTGCATTGGCCATGCGGCGCGACTGGCGCAGTTCGCCGTACAGGGCCAGAACGCGGGCAATATCCTCCTCGCTGTAGTTGGCGAGCAGGTCGGCAGCTGTCATGCCGGCACGGGTATTCATGCGCATATCCAGGGGAGCGTCTAAGCGGAAGGCAAATCCCCGGGCGGCATCGTCTAAATGGTGGCTGGATACGCCCAGATCGGCCAGCAGACCGTCAATCTGCTTCACTCCGTAGTATTTCATCCAGTTCTTCAGGTAGCGGAAGTTGCTGCGCACAAAGGTGAACTGCCCCTGTGCCGGTGTTTCGGCTTTTTGCCCGATGTTCTGTTCGGCATCGGGATCCTGATCGAAGCTGTACAGATGCCCTTTGGGACCCAGCTGCTCCAGAATGGCGCGGCTGTGACCGCCACCGCCGAAGGTGACGTCCACGTAGTTTCCGTCGGAACGGATTTGCAGACCGTCCAGACATTCTGTAAGCATGACGGGAGTATGATATGCTGACATGTAGTTCTCGTTTGCGGATTTTTTCAGGGTGTAAAGGTAGCTATTTTTACCGACGTGACCAAACGTTTTGGCAAAAAACTTTCGTTTTTCGTCATATTTTGCCCTAAAGGGCATGGTTTTTAAACTCAAAGCGTCTGATTTTGACAATTGCGGCCGTTTTTTGCGGCTCTAAAACTCCACATAATGGAGCAGTTTTTCCAGCTGTCCGTCGCCCATAATGCCCAGCTGTTCCAAGTCGGCCCGGCTTTGTATCCGGCCGTGACGGTCGCGCCATTTTACGATAGCTTTAACCGCTTCGAAGTTGAGGTATGGGTGATGTACTAATTCTTTGAATGAAAGCCGGTTGATATCCAGTTTCTGTACAAGCTGTTCATCGGCCCAAAACCAGTCGTTGCACCAGGTGTCCAGATAGGGCAGGGCATAGTCCCAGGTCAGTTTTTCGCGCAGCTGTTCGGGCGAGTAGAATCCGCCCAACTGTTCGCGGTACCGCAGGATGGCGCGGGCGGTTCCCTCTCCGATGCCGGGAACGCGTACCAGCAGGGCGCTGTCGGCGGTGTTCAGTTCTATCCGGATTACCTCGTGGAACTTGCCTTCCGTGTAGGGCTCCTGCCTGATGGCTGTGGAATCGGTAGCGGGTGCGTGTGTATGCGGTGAGCGGGTCGGCGCAGCCGGTAGGGGCCGCGCTGCCTCCGGTCGCGGGGCAGTCCGGACGGGTTCTGTTCGGTCAGAAGCGTTTGTGCGGAAGACTTCGGATTTCAGGTTGAGCGTATCCAGACGCAGGTTGCGGTTTTCGAGCAGGGTGATGCGTGCTTCCATGTTTTCCATGCATGCACGCAGGTGCGCTTCGCGCCTGTAAATTAAAAGTAGCAGGAGGAACCCGCAAGCTGCGGCAAAGAGCTTATACCAGTGTTTGGAATGTTGTTTCATTGCAGACGAATCATGTATTACGATGCAAAGATAGCGGTTTTGGGGGATATCTCCAAGCAAGTAGAAAAATTTTATAAAAAAATCCGGTTTTTTCTTGGAGGTTTTTGAAAAATTCTATATCTTTGCACCCGAAAAAATTGCTTAAAAGGTTCAGGAGTTTCCTTAAACTCCATCTGGAGAGGTGCTCGAGTGGTTGAAGAGGCACGCCTGGAAAGCGTGTATACCTCCAAAGGGTATCACGGGTTCGAATCCCGTTCTCTCCGCAACAAGTTGCTTCGCGAACGCGATTCTCACCCGTGGGGTTGCTCCCATACGGTCGCGCGAGCAGAGCTCGGAACGAATCCCGTTCTCTCCGCAGGAAAACAAAGAGCGCAATCGGCAGGAATTCCCGCTGGTTGCGCTCTTTGTTTTTTCTCTTTAGTAGCCTCGTGCATCACGCGCGCGTATAGAGCGCACGCGCCTTTTTTTAAGGCCCCCCCCATAAAGGGGGGCCTATAGATAATTAATAAACTTGCCTTGTTTTTAGTTTTCCCCTTTTCCAGTTTTCGGAAGACCGGCGCGCGCCCGAGCTGCCAGAAACATGGCGAAAATCAGGTCCGAATAGTTATGCCTCGTATTGACAGTGTCGATGCCAGGAAAAACCGTTCGGACCTGGTTTCTTCTCTTCATTTGTCTGGTACCTGAAAGCGGGACCTCGATTTTCCTCTTCATTTGGCAGGAACCCGAAAGCCGGACCTCGATTTTCCTCATCGTTTGGCGGGAACCCGAAACCCGGACCTCGTTTTTCCTCTTCGTTTAGCAGGAACCTGAACCCAGGACCTGAATTTTCCTTGTCATTTAGTAGGTACCTGAAAGCGGGACCTCGATTTTCCTCAGGAAATAAGAACAATCCGGCTTCGTCTGTAGCAGAAAACCATGAAATAAATCGGAAAAACCACTGCAAAAACGCATCAGATGTGTTAAAAACAGTAAGCAACAGACACTTTTCAACACTTTTTCTTTGAACTTTGGTAAGAAAACCTTAAATTTGCACAATTATTCTAACTTAATATTCCGATCGAATACAATTTATAGCGCAACCGAACATGAAAGAAACATGCCTTGCACTCCTTGTGGGTGTCGCCTCCCTCTGTAATCCCTTTGCCTCGGCATGGGCCGATGATGTAGTACTGACCGACGCCGACCTGACAGGTGCCTACAAGAAGGCTTCTTACGGTCGCGGGTCTGTGCACGATCCATCCATTGTTTACGATACGATCTCCAACCCGTCGAAGCCCGTCTTCTATGTGATAGGCTCCCATCTGGGCTTCCGAAGGAACTCGACGGCCGTCAGCAATATCGGAGCCTGGCCGCTTTCGGTGGGCGGTGGAGAAACCGCTAACTGCACGCTTTTTGCCGATACCACAGGCAAGAAGGTGGGCTTTGCCGATGCCTACACCACGCATCGGATTACCCAAGTGAAGAACTACCTGGGCGAAACCGTGCCGTTCGGTAACTTCGATGCCCACGGCTGGCAGTTCGAGGGTTCGACGGTGGCCGGCAACCAGTGGGCGCCCGACATGGTGTATAACCCCACGATGCAGAAATGGCTGCTGTACGAATCGCTGAACGGTGACCATTGGGGCTCGTCGATAGTCTGCTTTGCCGCCGACAAGCCGACCGGTCCGTTCATCTATCAGGGTCCCGTGGTGTTCTCGGGCTTCCAGGGTACGTATGCCCACAACGGTTACGAAGCTGCCAACGACTGGACACACACCGACCTGGCCATTGCAACGGGGGCAACCTCCCTGCCGTCGCGCTACGCTAAGGGCGGTTCCTGGGGAACCTGCTGGCCGAACTGCATCGACCCGTGTGTGTTCTACGATGAGGAGGGCAGGCTGTGGATGTCGTACGGCTCGTGGTCGGGCGGCATCTGGATGCTGGAGCTCGACGAGACAACCGGTCTGCGCGATTACACGGTCACGTATCCGATAGCCTATTCCTCAGGCTCGGATGCAGCCAACCAGATCTCCGATCCCTATTTCGGCAAGAAGATAGCCGGAGGCTGGTATGTGAGTGGCGAGGGGTCGTACATCGAGCATATCGGCCAGTATTACTACCTGTTTATCAGCTACGGCTTCTACTCGCCCGACGGCGGCTACGAGATGCGCGTATTCCGCAGCGAAAATCCCGACGGACCGTATCAGGATGCCAAGAAACAGTCGCCCATCATGTCGGCCTACAAGATGAACTACGGCACGTCGGCCGCCTCCAGCGCGGGTGTGAAGCTCATGGGCGGCTATCAGTGGGACCTGATGCCGAAGGCCGAGATTTCGCAGGGACACAATTCGGCGTTTACCGACCGGCAGGGACGCTCGTTTGTGATTTACCATACGAAGTTCAACGACGGTACAGCCGGACATGAGGTGCGCGTACACCAGCTTTTCACCAATACCGACGGATGGCTGGTTGCGGCTCCCTTCGAGTTTCACAATGAGACGGTTACGCAGGCGGAAATAGATACAACCGAAAGCATCGGCAACGATGAAATTCCGGGCAACTACCAGCTTGTTGCACACAACATTAAGATGAATTACCAGGAGATGGCATACCAGAAGCCCGTTGATATTGTGCTGACTGCCAATGCCGATGACCCCTATTCGGGTAAGGTTTCTTCAAGTTATGCCCAGTTTTCGGGCACCTGGACGCGTATTCAGGGTACCGACTATATTGAGATGAAACTGGGCAGCCTGGTTCACCGCGGCGTACTGACCCGGCAGACCGTCGATTACTCGAACATCGCGGCTGTGTGCTTCTCGGTGGTATCGTCGGGCGGACAGGGTGCGGTAGGTACCACGGCACAGCGTTCCATCTGGGGCGTGAAGGCCGAAGCCAGGGCCGCCATCAAATATACGCTCGATAACCTGACCCTGCCCGTAACGGATCAGCAGGAAGTGCAGGATAACCTGACGCTGCCGGCTACTGGAAGCTTAGGCGCACGGGTCAGCTGGACATCGTCCGACGAATCGGTGCTGACCGGCAAGGGCGTTGTGAGCGGATCGGGCATTATTACCCTGACGCTTCATGTTGCCAAGGACGGCTACGACTATCAGAAGCCTTTTACACTCAAGGTGGGCGACTATTCGGCCATCACGGATGTGAGGGAAGATGCGTCGGAACCGCAGCCGTATTACGACCTGCAGGGCCGCCGCGTGCAACTTCCGCAACAGCGGGGCATCTATGTTACGGGCGGTAAAAAGGTGCTTGTGCAATAATCCTCTTTCCGCTGTGCAAAAATAGTACAAAAATTTCACCCCTTTTGACATATATACCTTGCAAATTATATTTTTTTAAGCGACAGACAGTGTTAAAAGCGGTACTTTTTTTGCTGAGTGCTAAAAAATGTCTACATTTGCGGACTGAAATAGGCAAATCGGGTACAATAAGACGTGATTTGCGTGTTCTAGCTTAAAAACCAAACAACCGAGATAATAACGTGTCTTACTTATTAAATCTAACTTTATTATGAAACAAAAATTACTTCTTGTTTCAGCAGCTATGCTCCTGATGGGCACATCTGCTTTTGCTGAGTGGAAAGAGCCAACCCTTACCGGTACGGCTCTTACTACTGCTACTACCCTTGATGAATCCCCAACAGTTTACCTTTACAATGTAGAGGCTAAGGGCTTCGCCTTGGGTGCCAATTCGTGGGGAACCCGCGCTTCTGTAGGCGCAACGGGTGATTCGCTGAGACTCGTCCAGCAGGGCGAGGAAACAGGTGTCTATGGCATCTACGACTATTTGAAGAACGGTTATTGGAGCCCGGACGGCGTGACCGGCATCTGGATTGACGGTACCCGTACAGGTTGGGACGGATGGGTTTTCATCGAGACCGATGAGGTTAACCACATCTACCAGATTACCCAGCCTTCGCTGGATATGGACGCTACGCTGGGTTGCTCGGCTGCCGCTTCCACTACTCCTGAACTGAACCTTTACAACAAGGCAACTCTTGGTCAGCCTTTCTTCGACGAGTGGATTATTGTCACCAAGGCTGATTACGAGGCTGCACAGGAAGTGTTCCAGCTGTACAATGCTGCACAATCCCTGAAGGCTGCCATCGATGATGCCGCTGCCAAGTACGAAGGTATCGACCTCACCGAACCTCTGGCCGTATATAATAATGAGAACAGTACCGTTGAGGAGCTGAAGGCTGCCGAGAAGTCGATCACCGAGATTATTGCCACTTATGTTGAGACCGTGCTGATCGAAAGAGCTACGGTTGACAATCCTGTAGAAATCACTACCAAGATTGCCGATGCCGAAGGCGCTTTACGTAAAGGCAGCAGCAATGACGATCCTCCAACATATTGGAGCCGTGTCTTTACAGGTACGGGTAATACAGGTTCTATCAAGATTAACACCTGGTCAACCGAAGGTGGTTCGGACGGTACCGGCGTCCTGACTCCATTCATCGAGACTTGGGTTGGCAAAGGCAGCTCTTTGTCTGACCAGCGTATGGCTCACGACACCGTACGTGTACGTCCGGGTGCCTACAAGATTACCGGTACCATCCGTATGTACAACGAGTCGGGTGCTGAGACCATTTCGGGTGCCAGCCTGTTCGGTAACATGAACTCAAATGTTATCGTTAACGATGAACTTGGCGACAAGAGCACAACTTCAAGCGGCGAGGAAGGTTACTTCACCTATAACAGCATGCTCGGTTACTATGCTCCTGAGGCTACTACCTATGCCATCGTTGCTGCCGATAGCGCCCTGACATTCGGTTACATCCTGAAGGATGCCAACTTCAACTGGTCTGCTTCGAAGAACTACCGCGTTTACTATCTGGGTGCTGCCGATGAGGCTTACAAGAAGGTGGCTACCGAGTCCAACCTGACCCTGAACAAGGTGGTTACCCTTGCCATGGCTGAGGAGTCGGGCGATGAGCCTACTGAAATTACCCAGTCTCTGGCTGAGACTTTGAACGCTGCTATCGAAGGTTATCTGGACGGTACCAATGTGAAGGAAGCATACGAGTCTATCTATGCCATGCAGGCTGAGGTAACAGCTAACATGACTGCCTGGGCTGCTTTGCGTAAAGCTTATGATGATGCAATGGTTATTGCCACCAACGCCGATATCGCAGGTAACGACAAGGACGATCTGGGTGCTTACCTGGAAGGTGATGTTTCCGATGCATTCCTGATGCTCGAGCTTTCGACCTAAGAGATTCTGACGATGACTGAAACCGTTAAGGATATGGCTCAGAAGGCTGTTGCTAACGGCTTGCAGGAAGGTTCCGTTTACGACGGCCTCGTTAACCCGAACTTCTCGAACGGTGCTAACGGTTGGAGCGGTAGCCCGACTGTTAACCAGAGCTGCGGTGAGAAGTACGGTACCGGTGCCTTCGATGTTTACCAGGAAGTAGAAGGTGCTCCTGTAGGCTGCTACGAAATTGAGATGCAGGGCTTCTACCGCAAGTGGCGTAACGACGGTGGCGACAGCTACTCGTTCTACCAGTGGTACACCGAGGACGGTGTTGAGAAGACTCCTCACTACGATCCGTTGGCATACGTTTACCTGAACGATAACAAGACTCCTTTGAAGAGCATCTACGAGGAGCAGGTTATCCTGCATCAGCACACTGAGTCGACTGACGGTTGGGATCAGTCTCCTATTCCTGTAAATGTAACTGAAGATAATCCTACCGGCGACATCGTGCTCTATGCCAACACCATGACAACGGCTGCCTTCGCATTCGGTCTGGATATGTACAAGGTATCGGCTTACGGTCTGGTTGTCAACAAGGGCGACAAGATGCGTGTCGGTATCAAGGGTGACCTCCTGGGCGATGCTCACTGGGCTATCTTCGATAACTTCAAGCTCATCTATCAGGGTAAGAAGGTTGAGATTATCCAGCCATTGCTGACCAAGGCCGTTGCTGACCTCGATCTGGGTAACAAGGTTGTAGGCAAGGAGATTGTTTCGGCTGTTGCAGATGCCAAGACCAACGGTCAGACTGCTCTTACGAGCGGCGACGGCTCGCAGATGTTCGATGCACTGGCTACTATCTTTGCTCTGAATACTTCCATTGAGGCTTCTGAGGCATTGTTCGATTCTCTGAACACCAAGTTCACTGATCTGGAAGTTGCTTTGACTACCTACGCTGAGACTGCTACCGATGCTGCTATCCTGCAGGCTTCTGAGGTTTACTCTGCTATTATGGCAGGTCTGGGCGCCGACGCCCGTTATACCAACGAGGAGGCACGTGCCGCTATGGAGTCTGCCGACGCTGCAATCGGTGCACTGAAGATGCCTAAGGGTCTGGATGAGGCTACCGATGCCAAACCGATCGACATGACTGATCTTCTCGCTACTCCAGGCTTCGAGAAGGACGGTGCCAACTCGATTGACGGCTGGAACGTATCGGAAGCTTCGGGTTACAACTTCGGTAACAACGATACTCAGAAGGGCGCTCTGGCTCTCGAGTACTACGAGAAGACCTACGACCTGTATCAGGATCTGGCCGGTCTGCCGGCAGGTACCTACAAGGTAGGTGTTAACGCCTTCTACCGCTACACCAATGCCAATACCGACTATGCACGCTTTGCAGCAGGTGAGAACGGTCTGGCTACTATGTATGCTACCGGTATCAACACCATTGAGAATCCGATCCGTCTCATCACCACCGACGGTTCAGGTGAAGCTCTCGGTGAGGGTTCGGAGAACACATTCACTGACAATGACGCTGTTGTTTGGAACATTCCTAACGATATGGTTTCGGCTAAGGCTTACTTCAATGAAGGCCACTATCTGAACGAACTCATCGTGAAGGTCGGTGAAGACACCAAGCTCCGCATCGGTATCAAGCAGACCGAATCTGTAAGCGGCGGCTGGATGATCATGGATAACTGGACGCTGGTTTACTACGGTGCTAACAGCACGAAGGAAGAAGGTCCTATCGCCATCGGTACCGGTATCGAGGCTGTTGAGGCACTCACCACTGCCAAGGCTGTTGAAGTATTCAGCATCAACGGTCAGCGTATGAACGGCTTCATGCCAGGTCTGAACATCGTCCGCACTTACAATGCCGACGGTTCTGTCAAGGTTCGCAAGGTTTACGTTAAGTAAGCTCTCTATAAAAAAGCGCTGGGGTGGGTCGCCCGCCCCAGTGCCTTTTTACTTTTTACCATTTTTCATTTCTTATCATCTTTTTATCATTCCGAAAACACGAATCTTACTTATTTTAGCTTATTTCGCTAACAACCATACCTGCCGGGGTTAGCCCGGGATTTTTCTGCCGCATGGCACACTTGTTCTGAAGATACTGAAATACTACATAATTAAATACAACCTTTAGCAATGAATTCAGTTGCAAAACGAAGCGCACTTTATCTGACCGCCCTTTCCGGACTCCTGTTCGGTTCGGGTCTGTTCACATCGTGCGAAAAAGACATCCTGGAGGGCCAGCCTTCGTGGTTGGGCAACTCTATTTACGAACGTCTGAAAGAGGGTATCGAGGTTAACGGTGAGAAGAAGACTTTCAAGTACACCATTCGTCTGATTGACGATCTGGACCAGACGGAGGTCATGTCTCACACCGGTTCGCGCACCCTTTTTGCGGCTACCGATGAGGCCTATGAGGCTTGGTTCAAGAACAACGACTGGAAAGTTTCCAGCTACGAGCAGCTTACCCTGACCCAGAAGAAACTGCTGTTCAACAATTCGGTCATTACCAACGCCTACCTGTTGGAGCTGATGTCGAATGTAAGTACGACGACTGCCGGCGAGGAGCCGAAGAGCGGCCGTTGTATGCGCCGGGCTACAGCGTCGTCGGTTTACGACAGCGTGCCGACCATGTATGTTGCCGAGATGCCTGTCAATCCGCTCAACGATCCGGAGATGGACGGATGGAAGCGTTTCCGTGAGGCCGGTAAGCCGATCCACATCATGCGCGACAATACGTCGGCTCCGATGATTCACTTCCTGCCTGAGTTCATGACCTATAATAATATTACGACCGATGACCTGCAGCGTATCTCGAATGACGACAACAGTACGATTGCCGATTCGTGGATCAATGGCAAGAAGGTGATCAGCACGGAACAGACCTGCAAGAACGGTTATATCTATGTGGTGGACGGCGTGATCGAGTCGAATCGCAACATGTCCGAAATCATCAGCCAGGAGCCGGAGATGTCGGAATGGGCCAGGCAGATGAACCGCTTCTCGGTGCCGATTGCAGCCACAAGTACCTATCAGGCCAACTACCAGCGTCTGTATAATACCAGCGACTCGGTATTCGTGCTCCGTTATTACAACAGCGAAGCCAACAATCCGCGTTATACCACCCCGACCGGTCTTGCTGTTTACAAGAATGCAGCTGCCATGACGGGTCTGCTGAAGTTCGACCCTGCCTGGAACCAGTATATCTATACCAATTCGATGAATTATGACCTGCACTACGATGCTGCTGCCATGATTGTGCCTACCAACGAGGCTTTGCTGGAATGGTGGAACAACGGCGGAGGAAAGAGCTTGCGGGAGGAATACCTCTATCTGGACAGCGTTCCGTACGTAACTATCTCGAAGCTGATCAATGTGAACATGCTCAAGTCGTTCATCGATGCCGTTCCTTCGAAGTTCGGTTCCGTACTGGACGATTCGAAGGTGGAACTGGGTATCAAGCCGACCGATATTGTGAAGTCGTACATGGGCTGCAACGGTGTCGTTTACCTGGTTAACAAGGTTTTCGGACCCAGTGAGTTCCGTTCGGTTGTCTATCCGGCTCTTTCGCACGAAAGCTCGGACATGGGCGTTATCTATAATGCCATCGAAAGCTATGAGTTCGGTCCGTACCTGAACTCCATGGAATCGTACTATAGCATGATCCTGCCAAGGAATGTCTCTGAAAACTACGGCACGGATGAATCGGAGGGTGATGTCTGCATGAACTACATCGACCCGTGTACCTACGGTGCCCATCCGGTACTGATGCAGTTCTACTATGACAGGACCAACAAGCAACTGGCTGCCCACCGTTACAACTGCACCATCAATTACGACGGATCGGTTACTGTAGGCGAAGCGCTCAGCGATGCTTCGTCGACCGTCATCGACGACCGTCTGACCGACCTGGTTGATAACCTGATCGTGGTCGGCAACATCGAGGATGGAAAGAAGTACTACAAGACCAAGGCCGGAAGCTTTATCCGTGTCAATACTTCGGCTTCCAATTCAACAGGTTTGAGCTTGGCCGGCGGTTTCCAGATGGAAACGGGTGTGGATGTTCCGGTAACTACGGTTTACGATATGTCATCGACGGGTAACGGTAAGTCATACACCGTTGAGGATTTTGTGCCGATGACTGCCCAGTACACCGTTTACGACATCCTGAAGAACAAGGCTGAGGAATACGGTTCGACCTGCACCAAGTTCTATGAACTGCTGGCCAACGATGCCTCGCCGGACGCCTTGCTTTCGAAGACGCTGACCGTAGGTTCGACATCCTACTATTGCACCAACTATGCAACGGACAATACCAGTAGTCTGAACCTGCGTCTGTTTGACCATTACAACTATACGGTTTATGTTCCTACCGATACGACCATCCAGCGTCTTATCGATCAGGAAATCCTGCCTACCTGGGAGGATTGGACGCTGGCCGGCAACGGAGATCCGGAAAGTACCACGACGACTCCGACGCAGGACAGTATCGCCAAGATTATCCACGACTTTATCCGCTATCACATTCAGGATAATGCCATTTACATCGGCGGCGATCCTGTGACTGAGATGAAATACGAGACCAGTAAGCAGAATCCGGTTTCCAAGCGTTACTATCCGGTTACCGTAACTGCCAATGCTTCGGGTCTGACGGTTACCGACCGTTATGATAACAGCTATCAGGTTATCCAGAAGAACCTGTACAACCAGACGAGCCGCGAGTATTGGATCAGCGGTTCACCTACATCCAACAACCGTACCATCTACAGTTCTTCGAACGCCGTGGTACACGAGATTGACGGTGCCCTGATTTATGATAAGAAACAGCTGACTCCTTGGAAGCATCAATTTACCATCCAGTAATCTGTACATTATGAAAAAGATATTATCTATTTGCCTGATGCTTTTCTGCTGCCTGACGGTTCGGGCGCAGCAGATTACTAACGTACACGGTACGGTTGAGGATGAATTCGGACCTCTGATGGCTGCCACCGTATGTGAGGTGGATGCCAACGGACGTGTCGTATCTTCGTGTCTGACGGATATGAACGGTAACTTCTCGATGAAGGTTGTGAACCAGAAGAATAAGATCCGCATCCAGTATGTGGGTCTGACACCCAAGGTGCTCCCCATCGACCGTACCTCGTACACCGTCATGATGGAATCGGCTACCACCCTGCAGGAGGTAACCGTAACCAAACAGAAAACCATGGAGGGTAACAACCTGCATATCCCGGAGCGCGAAATTTCGGTTGCCAAGCAGACCATCTCGGCTCAGGAATTCGAAGGCTTGGGTATCAATACCATCGATGAGGCCCTGCAGGGCCGTATTGCCGGTCTCGATATCATCTCCCTTTCCGGTAACCTGGGTTCGGGTTCTGTAATGCGTCTGCGTGGCGGATCTTCGTTGTCGAGTCTGACCAGCGAGAACCCGCTCATCGTTGTGGACGGTAACGTCTGGGATGTCGATATGTCGAACTTCGACCTGGCTTCATCGAACGACGAGAAGTTTGCCGAACTCCTGAACATCAATACCGAGGATATCGCCTCCATCAACGTGCTGAAGGATGCTGCCGCTACGGCCATCTACGGTTCGCAGGGCGGTAACGGTGTTATCGAGCTTACCACCAAGCGCGGTACCCGCGGCAAGCCGAAGCTGACCTACTCGATGAAGCTGACTGCTACCTATCAGCCGGAGGGTATGAAGCTGCTGAACGGTGACGATTACACCATGCTGCTCAAGGAATCGTACTTCAACCCGCAGCAGAACGATAATGCCAGCAATATCAATGAGATCAACTACGATCCGACTTTCTCGGAGTACGAACAGTACAACAACAATACCGACTGGCGTAAGGCCGTGACACAGGTGGGTCTGCGTCAGAACCACTACGTGACCATCTCGGGCGGTGGCGAAAAGGCTACCTTCCGTATTTCGGGCGGTTTCGATAACGAAACGGGTTCTGTGATCTGCCAGAAGCTGCGCCGTTATTCTACACGTGCCAACCTCGACTATAACATCAGCCGCCGTATCCGTGTTTCGACCAACTTCTCGATGACCTATACCAAGAACTGGCGTAACTATCACGGTCTGCTGGCCATTGCCCAGATCAAGATGCCTAACATGAGCATCTACGAGCAGGATCCTGTTACGGGCGAGAATACCGACCGCTACTACAACATGCAGCAGAGCGGTATCGCCATCGGCAGCGAGGCATTCAAGAATGACCAGCGCGGTTACATCAACCCGGTGGCTTCGGCTCATCTGGCCAAGAACGTCCAGACTACCTACAACCTGTCGCCGGAACTGGTGCTGAACTACGAGTTGTTGGGCCTGGACGAAGAGAGTACCCGCCTGACCTGGCGCGGACAGGTTTATATGAATGTATATAATGAGTATGTGGACCGCTATCTGCCATCCGATATGGTGACTACGGTCTGGTCGGCCAACGACCATAATACTTCGTCGACGGGTAGCAACAAGAGTGTTTCGCTTACCACCAAGCACACCCTGACGCTGTCTCCTTACTTCTCGAATCCGGATCACACCATGATGGCTATGGCGCGTATGGAAATGAATTCGGGCAGTTCGACGGGTCAGTCGACTTCCGGTTACGGTCTGGCTTCGGGCAGCATCGAAATGCCTGATGCAGGCGGCGTGATCAGCGACATGGGTTCAAGCTATGCCGAGTGGCGCTCGCTGTTCTTCACCGGATCGGTACACTATGCTTACAAGAGCCGTTACATGCTCGACGTGTCGATGCGTGCCGACGGTACCACAAAGTTCGGTCCTAATAAGCGTTGGGGCTTGTTCCCATCGACCTCTGTCCGTTGGAATGCCATCGACGAGGACTTCCTGCTTACTTTGAAGGAAAAGGGCCTTTCGATGCTCTCCGTCCGCTTCGGCTGGGGTAAGTCGGGTCTGGCTCCTAACAGGGATTACCTTTATATCTCGAAGTACGCTTCGGGTTCCAACTACATGGATATGACTTCCATGCTTCCGGTTAACCTGAAGCTGACGAACCTGAAGTGGGAGACCAAGTCGAGCTACAACCTCGGTTTCGATCTCGGATTCTTCGACGACCGTCTGACAACGACCTTCGAGGTTTATCAGGAAACCAAGAACGACATGCTGATGGCTTCTTTCCGTGTTCCGTCGAACTCCGGTTATGCCTATGTCGACTATCGTAACTGCGGTAAGATGCGCAACATCGGTTGGGAGTTCTACATCAATACCAACCGTCTGATTAAGCGCGGCAAGTTTACCTTCGATATGAACGTGAACTTCGGTAACAACCGAAACACCATCCTCGAAATGGATGATACCGTGCTCGAAAGTCTGAACTCTACCTTCAAGAACGAGAACGATCAGGTACTGACCCGTATTCAGGTTGATAATCCGTTCGGTTCTATCTACGGCTTCCGCAGCAAGGGTGTTTACCAGTATGAGTACGATACGTTTGCCGCACTGAGCCGCGAGGAACAGGCTGCCTTCCTGGCTTCGGGCAAGACTGCTCCGGTGGCACTGAATGCCAACGGTGAGGTGATTTACGATGCCAACGGTAATCCGATCCGCATGGCTTTCGATTACACCAACGATTCCTCGGGCAAGAACTATAAGTTCAAGGGCGGTGATGCCATCTATGAGGACGTGAACCACGACGGACAGATCAATGCGCTCGATATTGTTTACTTAGGTTCTTCATTGCCTAAGCTGGTGGGTGGTTTCGGCTTTGCCTGGAGCTACGGAGACTGGCGTCTGAGCACCCAGTTCACCTACCGTGTGGGCAACAAGATCCTGAACCGGGCACGTCTGTGGTCGGAGGCTATGATCAGCAACGACAACCAGAGCCAGGCTGTGAACTACCGCTGGCGTAAGGAAGGCGACGTAACCTCGATTCCGCGTGCCATGTACGGTGCTACCTCGAACTACAATACGCTGATTTCCGACCGCTTTGTTGAAAACGGTTCTTACCTGCGTATGAGCTATGCTCAGCTCTCTTATCAGTTGAAGAAACCTTGGTTGAAGAGTGCTGGTATCAATAAGGTGAATCTCTATCTGAGTGCCAACAACCCGTTTGTGCTGACCAAGTACACCGGTGTTGACCCGGACGTTGCATCCTACGGCTACGGCCCTGCCGTCGACTCGGGTAAGACTCCGCGTGCCAAGTCGTTCACCTTAGGTATAACCCTCGATTTCTAATCTGATATAATATGGAAACAACATATATGAAAAAGGTAAAAGCCCTGGCTCTGGCAGCCTTGCTGCCTATGTGCGCTGCTTGCAGCGATTTCCTGGAGGTCGAACCTCAGAACATCATTCCGGCCGACGAGTTCTGGAATGAGGAGGGCGACGTGGAAAGTGTGATCGCAGGATGCTATGCTGAGATGGAGACTTATTCGTTCCTCAGCCGTGCGATGATTTGGGGCGAGTTCCGCTCGGAAAATATCGTGGCATACAATTCGAACGAGGAAATCGAGGAGGATGTCAATCTTCAGCGTATCCTGACCGAGAATATTACGGCCGATAACGGCTATACCTCCTGGACTACGTTCTATAACATCATCAACCGCTGCAACATTCTCCTGGAAAATGCTCCCAAGGTGGCTGAGTCCGACCCGTCGTACACCAAGAGTGAGCTGAAAGCACATCTGGCAGAGGCCACAGCCATCCGTTCACTGTGCTACTTCTATCTGATCCGCACCTTCCGCGATGTTCCTTATTCGGAGGAGCCGTTCATCGACGATGACCAGACCCTGGATCTGCCGGCCACTCCGTTCGAAACCATCCTGCAGAACCTGATCGCTTCGCTCGAGAACGTAAAGGAAGATGCCGTCACCCGTTTCCAGGCATCGTCAAACTCCAGCTACGATTACAACAAGAACCGTATGACCAAGTGGTTCATCTACTCTTTGCTGAGCGAGCTGTACCTCTGGCAGAACGATTATGACAACTGTATCCGTTATGCCGATCTGGTGATTAACCGCAAGAAGGAAGAGGCCAAGGAACTCGACGATACGGAAGACTATAGCGCCTTCAACAATTTCCCGCTGATCAAGACCCGCTACTCGCAGTTCCTGCCTGTTTTCGGCAATGCCTATTCCGAAATCTTTGTGGAGGGTAACAGTCAGGAAAGTATCTTCGAGCTGTGCTTTACCAAGACGGGTAATGCCACCTCATCGCTCAGCAATGGTCCGGTAAGCTCCTTCTATGGTAATGCTGACCGTGCTCCTTATGTGAAGGCATCAGACTATGTTTCGAAGGACGTTACCGCATCCGACCGTCAGGTGTTTGCGAGCGTTTACGACGGACGCGCCTACGAGAACCTGCGCTTCTCGGGCTCGGGCGATCCGCTCTCAATCAATAAGTACACAACCAGCTCGGAGCTTGAGCTGGGCGATCCTGCTTCGACCAACTACTTCTATAATACGACCGATGCCGGGAGCGCTTTCTCATGGGGTCTGCCGACTTGGGGTTCCCAGTACACTACTTCGGGTGCCTCTTCGAATTACGCCTCGTATAACAAGTCGAACTTCATCATCTATCGTCTGACCGATATCATGCTGCTGAAGGCCGAAGCCCTGAGCCAGAAGATGTCGGACGCCGAGGAGATGACCGCAGCCGATTCCTCCTATCTGGAGCAGGCCTTTGTCCTGGTGAGTGCCGTCAACAAGCGTTCGCTCTATGTGACAAGCTACAAGGATACGCTGGTGATGAACAACTTCGCTTCGAAGAGCCTGATCACCAATCTGGTTTACGACGAGCGCGAGCGCGAACTGATGTTCGAAGGAAAGCGTTTCTTCGACCTTGTACGCCGCAGCCGTCGCGACGGCAATACCAACTATCTGCGTACCAAGGTGCCGAACAAGAGCGCAAGCAGTGCCACCATCATCCAGAATTCGTTTACGAAGATGGACCGTATCTACTGGCCTTACAACCTGGAGGAGCTGAAGGTGAACAAGAATCTGGTTCAGAACTCAGCCTTCGGTAGCGGAGAGAACGGCAGTTACGATAAGACAGCCAAATAATATCACTTCCTGTTAGCGTATATATACAACATTATGAAAAAAACATTATATACCATTCTGGGTCTTTTGAGTGTGATCATGGTTTCGTCATTCGGATTCGCATCGTGCGACGATGATCCGGATGCAGAAAACTATTACACTTTCACAGGTGAGATGATGAGCGATTACCTGGCTAAGCGTCCGCAGTACAGCCAGTTCACCGAAATCGTCGACCGTGCCGGTCTGACCGATCTCCTTTCGGCTTACGGACACTTTACCTGTTTCCTGCCAGACAATGCGGCTATGGACCGTTTCCTGGAAGCCAAGGGCAAAACCCTGGAGTCGCTCAGCGTTCTGGATTGCGATACGATTGCCCGTACGCACCTCGTAAACATGATTTATTCGACCTACGAGATGAAGGAGGGTACTTTGGCTACTCAGAACATGATGCGCCGTCCTATTACCGTCAAGGCTACCACCGACGATGACGGAAATGCCGTCATCATGCTCAACAATGCTTCGATCATCTATTTCGAAACACAGAACGACTCTGTGGAGAACGGTATCGTTCAGCCTATCTCGGAGGTACTGGAGAGTTCGACCAATACCTTGCCTGACCTGATTGAACTGAACCCGAAAGTATCGCTGTTCGCACAGGCTATCGAGCTGACCGGTCTGGCAAACGAGATGCGTCTCTACAAGGATCCTGATTATACCAATCCGGAAACGATGATTACCTATAAGTCAGGAGCTGAACCGGAAGAAGCCGCTAAATCGCCGGATGACCGTCTGTACGGTTATACCGCCTTCCTGGTGCCGGATTCCATCCTTGACAAGAAATACGGTGCCAGATATGGAACAGACGGTAAAATGACTCTGGAGGGTCTGTACAAACTGGCTTGCGAAAAATACGGCAAATCGGAAAGCGACAGTTTCGATAACCTGACCGATCCGGAGAATCCTTTGCATAAGCTCATTGCCTACCATATCCTGGACCGTAACTGCCAGGGTCAGCTGACAGTCCGGAACAACTTCGGTTTCGTGACTACCATCCTGAACCCGAACGAATGGTACACCACCATGCTGCCTTACTCTTTGCTGAAGGTGGAGCGTGTGTACGTTTCGCAGTATCTGTACGGAGCTGTCGCAGGCGATTATTATCTGAACCGCCGCTGCGATTCGCAGTTCACCATCTATGGTGCACATGTTACAACCAATGTGGGTGCCGAATATGACAACAACTCGCTGAACGGCTTCTATTATTACGTGGACGATATCCTGCTCTTCGATGATCAGACCCGTGAGATTGTGGACGGCGTGCGTATGCGTCTCGACTTCTCAACGCTCTTCAAGGAACTTCAGAGTAACGATATGCGTATGAACGGCGATTACTCGAAAGCCCGCGAGAGTCTGGAAGACAGTAAGAACGGCCGTTACGGTTATAATTACTGGTTCCCCAACGGTTATCTGGACGGTGTGACGGTTAACGATAACGGTTACTTCGTATACCGTCGTCCGCGTCAGGGCTACTGGTCGCTGCATGGTGACGAGTTCATCTGCCAGGGTGACTACGATATTACTTTCCGCATTCCTCCGGTTCCGGAAACGGGTGACTGGCAGGTACGTCTGGGTTATGCAGCCATGATCGGTGTCCGTGGTGTCGCCCAGATTTACTTCGGCGAGGATCCGAAGAACCTGGAGCCGCAGGGCATCCCGCTGGATATGAACAAGGACCTCCGCAAGATCCTGTATAACAGCGAATCAACCTGGTACGAATACAACAGTCTTTCGGCCGATAAGAAGCAGGAGAACCGCAAGACCCTCAAGAACCTGGGTTACTATTACGGTTGCAACGGCGGTTATCGCGATACGAATACTTCCAACCGTTTTGCCGATATCTATGCTACCCTCCGCGTGGTTCTGTATACCGGACACATCGAAGCCGGCAAGGATTATTACATCCGTATCCGTGCCGTCTCTTCGAAGCAGGGTAACAACAATGAGGCTATGCTCGACTATCTGGAACTTGTTCCTAAACAGGTTTATGGTGTCGTTGAAGATGGCGAAGAGGAGGATGACCTCTAACATGTCGTACTTAAACTGGAAATGTAAACCACTATGAAATACAACAAACTATTGATTGCTTCATCCCTGTTGCTTGCCGGAATGGCTTCGTCCTGTTCCGACAGCTGGGATGACCACTACGATTCAGCCTCTTATCCGGCAGGCGAGGGTAGCTTGTGGGAAGCTCTTTCAGACAATGACAACCTGAGTAACTTCAGGGCAGTCATGACTGCCACCGGCTTCCAGGCCCAGCTCGAAAGTTCGCAGGTCTATACCGTGTTCGCACCTGTCAACAGCAGCTTTACGGATGCCCGTCGCGACAGTGTCATCGCTTTGTACGAGGCTCAGAAGAAACTCGTGAAAGATAAGTATAACGATGCTATCGTCGAGTTCGTCCAGAACCATATCAAACTCTACAACTACTCGGTTTCGGCAGTCAGCTACGACAGTCTGGAGATGCTGAACGGCAAGCACATACCGGTTACGGCAACTACTTTTGCCGGCCATAACTTTGTGGGCACCCAGACGCATACCAAGAACGGTACGCTGTATGTGCTTGATGCCATGGCTGTCTATGAGCCCAACGTTTATGAGTTTTTGAGCCGTGATGCCGATTTCGACAGCGTATCGCACTATATTGAGGAGTTCAGCATCGACCGCTTTGTAGCTTCCAAGAGTGTGCCTGGCGAAATCATTGACGGCCGCCAGCATTATCTGGATTCGGTAACCGTCTTCGAGAACCAGATCCTGTACGGCTGGCTGGATGCCGATCTCAACGACGAAGATTCTCTGTACTGGATGGTTCCGCCGACCAACGAGATGTGGGCCGAGCAGATTCCGGTTCTTGAGCAGTATTATCAGTATGATGAAACCGTTCAGGGACGCGACTCGATGATGTATAACTGGCCTCGCCTGTCGTTGCTTTGGGGTACTGCCTTCAGCCAGACGGTGAATGCGAACTTCAATATTCAGGATTCCGTGCTTTCGACCAACGGCGTTCCGTTCCGCTGGCGCAAGTCTTACTGGGGTTCCTATGACCTGTCATACTATCAGTATTACCGTCCTTATGACGAGGGCGGCGTGTTTGACGGAACGACCGAGATTCCTTGCAGCAACGGCCGCATTCTGAAGCCTTCTGTCTGGAACTTCGATCCTTACCAGACCTATATCCGCAAGAGCACTGCCGAGTGCGAAAACCTGTCGTCTCTCGATTCGGTCAAGACTCAGACTACCCTGACCCTGTCGCGTGTGAGTGTTCCGGTGGAGAATCCTTTCTACAAGGATATCTCGAACCACGCATTTGCCGTTGTTTCGCCAAAGGGTTCGGTGAATGCCGAGGCAGTCTTCCAGTTGTACAACATTCTTTCGAATGTGAAATACGACATTGATGTGATTGTAGTACCGCCTATGGCCGAAGATACGACGTATAAGGCTCTTCCGACCAAGTTCAAGGCTGAGCTGCACTACCACAATGCCAAGGGTTCCGATGTCAGAACGCTTACCATGGTGAAACCGACTACGGTCTGGACAACCACCGGTACGCAGGTTGATACGATCCGTGTCGGCTCGAATGTTACCATCCCGACCTGTTCCTACAGGTTGAGCGAGGCTCAGGTCAAGCTGAAGCTGACGGTAACTCCAACCGCAAACGAAGAGAACCAAGGCAAATTTACCCGTACGCTGCGAGTTGACAAGATTGTGTTCACTCCACATCAGGGAGAATAATTGAAGAATCTATCATTAACCGGACTAAATATGAAAAAATCAATCATTTTCGGATTGGCCGTTTTGATGGGCCTGCCGTCTCTTGCAACCGCTCAGGACTTCGATGCTTCTGAGCAGGAGCCTTCTGCCAAGAAAACGGTTGTGGCAAAGAAATTTGAGACTCGTACGGTAACCGGTACGGTAGTGGATGCAGTAACGGGTATGCCTGTTGAGGGTGCTCTGGTATATGCGTCGGGCGTTGAAGGTTACAGTGAACTGACCGACGAGCGCGGATACTATGATTTTCAGGTACCGGTCTTCTGCTCAGCCCTGCTGGTGAAGGCTCCGGATTACAATCTGTATGAGCTGGGTCTGACCAAAGACCGTGAGCAGAAAAGAGTCCGTCTGTATTCGACCCTGTTCAAGGCCGATTACAAAACGGAGACCGACGTGCTGAATTCCCCTGAGTTGGAAAAACTCGATTATATCAGCTCCGTGAATCCCAAGGATGAGATCGGTAACCAGCTGAATGCCTATGCACACACAACCAGCCGTGGCGGAACTCCCGGTCTTGGCAGCGAAATGTTCATTCAGGGTCTGAACTCCCTGAGTGCCAATGCCCAGCCGCTGGTAGTCATTGACGGTGTTATTATCGAGCAGCAGTATGACCGTCAGATGCTGCATTCCGGATTTTTCAACGATATCCTTACGAATGTAAACAGCGAGGATATCGAGAGCGTTACGGTGCTGCGTAACGGTACGGCTTTGTATGGTACACGCGGCGCTAACGGCGTCATCCTGATTTCGACCAAGCGCAGCCGTTCGATGACGACCCGCATTACGGCCAGTGCTTCGTTCGGAGTCACCGCCGAGCCTAAGTATATCTCGATGATGAATGCCGACCTGTATCGCGGCTATGCCTCAGAACTGTTGGGTACCACCAATACCACGGTAACCGACTTTAAGTTCCTGAATGCCGATCCGACTTACTACTACTATCAGCAGTATCACAACAATACGGATTGGAAGGACATGATTTACCGTACTGCTTTCCAGCAGAATTACGGAATCAAGGTTGAAGGCGGTGATGACATTGCTCAGTATAACCTGTCGGTAGGTTTCACCCCGAAGAACGAGAGTACGCTGGAGTGCAACGACATGCAGCGCCTTTCTGTCCGCTTCAATACGGATATCAAGCTGTTGGATAAGCTCAAGGTACGTTTCGATGTTTCGTACAGCAACATCAACCGCGACCTGCGAGACGACGGTGCTCCTACCACTTACGAGGAGGGAACTCCAACCTCACCGTCCTTCCTGGCTTATGCCAAGTCTCCTTTCCTGAGCCCGTATGCTTACGGTAACGGTGTGTTCAGTAAATCATTCTACGATATCTCGGACGAAGAGTATCTGGATGAGGCTTTGTCGGGCTACAGCCAGTACAACTACCAGCTGGGTAATCCGGTTGCGTTCAACAAATATGCGGAGGCAGAGAACAAGAACCACTTCGAGAACTCATTGTTCAATATTGCCGTTACGCCTCAGTATGCTTTCCGTCCGAACCTGATTCTGAGCGAGCAGTTCAGCTATACGCTTGTCAACACCAATAACAAGTACTATGTGCCGATCAACGGTGTGCCTGATTACTATGTAACGGGTGTGAGCGGCTGGCGTACCAACGAAGTACGTTCGCTGGCTTCGAAGCAGAATTCGGTTCAGAGCGATACGCGTCTGACGTGGAATCAGCGAATCGATGCGCACAAAGTGGATCTGTTGGGCGGTATCCGTGTAAACTGGGAGAACTACACCTGCAACTCTCAGCTGGGTTACGACACCGGTAGCGATAAGACTCCGTTCATTTCTTCGGGTCTGAAAAATGCTACTTCCGAAGGTGCCAACGACCAGTGGCGTAACATGGATGTTTACGTACAGGGCAACTATAACTATAGCGGACGCTATTTCCTGCAGGCTAACCTGACTGCATCGGGCAGCAGCCGCTTCGGCAAGAAGGCCGATGGCGGTATCAAGTTCGGTGGCGTGAAGTGGGGAATCTTCCCATCGGTACAGGGCACATGGGTGCTTACCAACGAGACCTGGATGGCAGGATCGTCATGGCTTGACAAGCTGAGCCTGACTGCCGGCTTCGACGTCAGTGGTAACGACGGTATCGGTTACAATGCAAGCCGTACCTATTTTGCCGGAAACCTGTTCCTGAACCGCGTGGCAGGTCTGACCCTTGGCGGCATTGCCAACGAGGAAGTGAAATGGGAAACCACCAGTCGTGTGAATTTCGGCTTCGATGCCAAACTGCTGGATAACCGCCTGTCGGTGGCAGCCAATGTATTCTCGGCCAAGACCAAGGATCTGCTGACGCTCCAGAGCTTACCTTATTACAGCGGTCTGGAAACCTATTGGACCAACGACGGTGAACTGCAGAACCGCGGCTTCGATGTTTCGGCTTCGTACAAGGTTCTTTCGACCCGTAACTGGGCTGTCGAGATGGGTGCAACCGTAGGTCACTACAAGAACGAAATCAACAAACTGGCTTCGGGCGTGAACAGCTATACAACCGAACTGTACGGCGGAACCGTTCTGACACAGGTGGGCAAGGCTGCCAATCTGTTCTACGGCTACAAGACCGACGGAGTCTTTGCAAGCACGGCTGAGGCCAATGCTGCCGGGTTGTATCTGATTGACGATACCGGTGCCAGGCAGTACTTCGGTGCGGGCGATATGAAGTTTACCGATAAGGACGGAAACGGCGAAATCAACGAGAACGACCGCTTCGTGATCGGTGATCCGAACCCGGATTTCTACGGAAACATCTTTGCATCGGCAAGCTATAAGCGCTTCCGTCTGGATGTCAACTTCAAGTATTCTGTCGGCAACGATATTTACAACTATATGCGTTCGCAGCTGGAAGGCGGTAACCGTTTCATGAACCAGACGACCGCGCTGACCAACCGTTGGCAGTATGAAGGTCATGAAACCAGCATTCCGAAGGCAACCTTCCAGGATCCGATGGGTAACAGCCGCTTCTCCGACCGCTGGATTGAGGACGGTTCCTATCTGAAACTGAAGTCGGTTACCTTGAGTTACGATCTGCCTTTGAACCTGACATTCCTGCAGGGTCTGCAGTTCTGGGTTCAGGCTAACAACCTCTTTACCGCAACCAAGTATCTGGGCAGCGATCCTGAGGTATCGTGCACGACTTCCGTTATCGGTCAGGGCATCGATGCCGGATATCTGGGTCAGAGCCGCAGCTTCATGGCCGGCGTTAAGATCAACCTCTAATGCGGTTTGTTTCCGAATGAGAAAGTACTTATCAAGAACCTGCTAAATATTTTTAATATGAAAAAATATATTTTTGGTTTATCCTTGCTTGCAATGATGTCGTCGGCATTTACCGGTTGCTCCGATTTCTTCGAGACGGAATCTACCCGTGTCATCTACGACGATGAGGATCATCTGGTGGATGCAAACGATACCATCTATTCCGTGACCGGCATCTTGTCGAAGCTTCAGAAGATCGGCGACCGTACGGTGCTTTTGGGTGAGGCTCGCGGCGATCTGGTTACGGTGACCGACTATACATCGGCCGATTTGCGCGAGGTTGCTAATTTTGAGATTAGCGATGATAACATCTATAACACGCCGTCCGATTATTATGCCGTCATCAACAACTGCAATTACTTTATTGCCAATGCTGATACAGCCTTCAAGAATAACCGTAACGAGTACATATTCAAAAAGGAATATGCAGCCGTGAAGGCCATTCGTGCCTGGACTTATCTGCAGCTGGTACTGGCTTACGGCCGTGTTCCGCTGATTACGGAGCCGATTCTGACCTTGGCCGATACCAGGAAGAATTATCCGATGAAGGATATTCAGGGTATCTGCGATTACTTCCTCCATGAGGACGGTCTGCAGAATATGATTGATCAGGAATATCCGAACTACGGTACCATCAAGAGCCTGCCTTCGAGACTGTTCTTCGTGCCGATCTCCCTGGTGCTTGGCGATATGTATCTGTGGAATCAGGAGTATGATCTGGCGGCCGCTGCGTATTATTACTACATTGCTAACCGCAACAGTTCGAATTACTATCCGACAACTGTGAACCGTGTCTATTGGCAGGATGACGATTTCGATTCGGGTGTCGATTCCTGGACGTCCGCCTTCTCAGATGTTTCGAATGCCAGCCTGTCGGAAATCATTTCCCTGCTGCCAAGCGACTCGGTACGTTCGGAAGGTACCTATTTCACCATGCGTGATATCTTCAATACCTCGTCATCGAACGACTACAAGGCAAGCCTGGTACCATCGCAGAGCCTGATCGATCTTTCGGCTTCACAGGAATACCTGCTTTACAGGAAGGTCAACAATACCGAACAGTTAACCTATGCTCCCGATAACCTGACGGATTATAAGCAAGGCGATCTGCGTTTGTCGAGGGCATGGTACAACGAAGAGAATATGATTAACGACAATGGCGACCGCTATACTTATCAGAATATCCGCAAGTACAGTATTTCAGGCATCCGTACCTATCGGCGCACGCTGGTTTATCTGCGTCTGGCCGAGGCACTGAATGCAGCCGGTTATCCGAAGTTCGCCTATCATTTCCTTTCGACCGGTGTGAACAACAAGCTTCTGCAGGATAGTATCATTCCTTGCTACCGTGCAGATTCTGCCTGGTTGTCGAACTTCAACTTCCCGACTACCACCTATGTCCTCCAGGATCTGTTCAATGATCAGACCGGAAATACAATGGGTATCCACAGTCGCGGTTCCGGCTATACGCCCAAGAACCAGTATTACACGATGCCGATGGACACCCTGATTACCGACTCGCTGGCACTGATTGCCTGGCAGCAGGAGAAGGTTGAGGATATGATCATGGACGAGGAAGCGCTCGAATTCGCGTTCGAAGGTTACCGCTTCTACGACCTGATGCGTGTGGCACTTCGCCGAAACGACCCGGCTTATCTGGCTAATAAGATTCAGGCCCGCAACGGAGCGGAATCCGGTTCGGCTGTAACAACCGATCTGACGGATGTCTCGAACTGGTATCTGCACTGGAAGGGTCAGATTGGATACTAACATACCGCATAATCAATGATGATTCACAAAGGATTCTTTACATTAGCTCTCTTCTCTCTGCTCCCTTTGGGATTGGAAGGAGGGGAGCTTTTTGCACAGGAGCGCCCTGCACATACCACGATGTATCTGCAGGCGGCTCCCTACAGTGCCGTTCCGTTGGTGTTCAACAGCAGCACCGATATCAGTCAGGCTTCGCTGTTGCCTGCCGAACCCTTCAAGTGGGGTATGGATGTG
>JAGBQS010000044.1 GCA_017632695.1 Bacteroidales bacterium | reverse complement strand
TCACCTTCCGATTTTCCGTCTTCTTTCAGGATCTTGATGCGTTTCTTGTAGTGGGTCTGCACCATGAAAGATCCGTTGCGAACGATGTAGCGGACATCGGTGCTGCTATACAGAACAACCGCCTCGGCTTCCGGGTCAGGGGCGTATTCTGTCATCGACAATTCCTCGTTGGTGGGTTTGCCCATCTTTTTGTTAACATCGAGGGCTAAACAAAAGTTCCCGGAAAAACCGAGAAAAGCAGTCATTGCTGTCAGTAAAAGTAGTTTTTTCATAAGTAAGGTAAATAAGATACTATTATGTTCGTTCAGATAGGAGACAGCCTGCAAAGAGCTGAGTTCATCTTTTTCCGTGCAAAGATAAGCGATTTCCGGATCAGAGCCAAATTTAATGATTATAAATTGAATTTTTCAGTTGATTAAGATGCGAAACAGCGTATTTTCAATGGTATCATTAACAAAAAGTAAGAGGTAAACACCGGTAGTGTTTGCCTCTTACCTGTCAGTTAGCCTCGAAAGGCTTATGCCTCATGCGGGGCTGTAATACTATTTATTATTCGCCGCTGTTTCCGAGGTAAGCATCGTTCTGAACCAACGCAGAGTTCTTCATGAGCTCATCGGCCGGGAACGGCATATCCATCTTGCGTGCATCGTAGGTGTAAACGCGGTGTGACCATGGGTAGTTACGCAGAGCATTACCTTCGTGTTCGTCTCTTGGATAGTTGTACTCGATGTGATCCTCAATGTAACCGGACTTAACCATATCCGGGCAGAGGCACCATTCAGAGTTGAACTCCTTACGGCGTTCCTCGTTAACGGCAATCTTCCAAACCTCAGATGTGTGGCTGTAACCGACGCGGTTAGGAGTATTCTTCAGGTTGGTGTAGTAGGTCTGGGCATCCGGAACGGAAACTACAGCCGTGTTGACTGGCAACGGATACTTAGTCATGGTCCTACCATTGCCTACAGCAGCGTACAATGCATTGTAGTGATCGCAGTACTTGCTATAATCCTGACCAACCTCCAGGTTACCCCAGGCACGGTTGCGGAGGGCGTTGATCTGAGCCCAACCGGTAGCGGCATCACCGGTGCGGAAGCAGCATTCTGCATAGTCGAGCATGACGTTAGCCAGACGCTTGCCGTAAATGATGACGGGTTCCCACATGGCGACACCCCAGGAGTTGCCATCTGCGTAAGCCGAACGCCAGTACTTGGCAGTCCAAATGGCAGGAGCAAATTCGCCGTTGGTGAAGTGGAACTGGCGGGTCTTGGTACCGTACCATTCACCATCTTTCAAATAAGGATCCTCTACGAAACCTTTTTCATTTCTGCTTCCCAAGGAATCCTGCAACCAGGGATGATAACCCCATACGGTTGCAGATTTCTCGATGTTAAACAATGCCATTGTGTCAGCAGGAACTGCACCAGTGATGCAAGATGCTTCGCGGCGCTTGTCACCCGGCTCGTAGCAGGCGTACCATTCCCAAGAGAGGTACTGAGAACCCCAGCCACCGTTTTCAGGACAGGCAGCGAACCACTTGATCATGTTGTTGCTGTCATCATTGTATTTGCCGCCCCAAGAGCTCCAGTTGTCGCCTTCGTCGCAGGTCTCAGCCCAGATACACTCGCTGTTCCAGAATCCGGCAGGATCCCAGTTGGTAGAGTAGTTGGTTGCCAAAGAATAGGTGCCGCTATCCAGAATGCTCTTCAGGGCAGCCTTTGCCAACTTATAGTTGTCGTCGGCTACTTCAGGGCAACGGTAAGCCTTCCACATATAGGCATCAGCCAGATAAGCCAAAGCCATACCCTTGGTGCAACGGCCGTAGTTGCCATTGTAAGGAGTCCAGTCGAGTATGTCGGATGCAATCTTGAAGTCGTTGATGATGAAGTCCCACATTTCCTCGTAGGTCTCAGCCTTAGCCTTGACAGGCGTGTTGCTGTAGTCCTCACCTGTGTTCAGCATCGGCACACGACCGAAGGTCTGAGCCAGCCAGGTATAGAAATATCCGCGCAAGGCACGTGCTTCGCCTTCGCAAGTCGTCTTGACCTCGTCGGAGATTGCAGTTGCATTTTCCAAGCCGGCCAAATAGAGGTTGGCACGGGAAATGGCAGCATAGGCATGAGCCCAGCCTTCACCCAATTCGGTTACGTTGGCATCCCAGGTCTGGTCTAGGAAGCGAACGTCCCAACCCGTACACTGGGTATCCATTGTCGGGTGGCTGCCGGTAAACATATTCGGTTTGTAACCCCAGCTTCCATCTTTAGTGCTGATGCCGTTGAAGGTATAGATACCATTCAAGCCCATCAAGGCACTTTCGTCGCTCTCGAACTGTGCCGAGATGTCGAGGATGTCATATTTAGTGGTATCGAGGAATTCGTCGTTGTCGCATGATGTCAAAAGCAGGCAACCCATTCCAACCGCTGTAAAGTACTTAATATAGTTTTTCATAATGAATTTCCTTTAATCATTTAGAATGTTACGCTAAGTCCGCACATGTAGGTGCGAGGAGTTGGATAACGGCCTGTATCGAGACCCGAGTAGAGAACGCTGCCCTGACCAACCTCAGGATCGCCATACTTGTGGTATGGAGAGATGGTAACCAGGTTCTGAACAGCAGCATAGGCGCGGATGTTCTGAACACCGAGAGGACGGATGACCTTCTTAGGTACAGTGTAACCGATCTGAATGTTGCTAATCTTCAGGAAGTTGCCGTTTCTGATCCAAGCATCGCTGACGCGGCTGTTCTTGTTGTTGTCGAGCATGGTGAGACGTGGCAGTGAACCGTTCGGATTCTCATCGCTGTAGATCTTCTTGTAAGCGTCCTTCAGCAAGGCAGGAGTATAACCGTCATCACCTTGTTTGATGATGGTGTAGCGCATGGCTGAGTATGAGAGAATGTCCATGCCGAGAACACCGTAGGTGTAAACGCTCAAATCCCAATCCTTGTAGGTAGCGGTAAGGTTCAAACCGAAGTTGAATGCCGGGATACCGTTGCCGATGATAGCGCGGTCATTGTCATCAATAACGCCATCGTTGTTCAGATCCTTGAAGAGGTAGTCACCCTTTGCTGCATCACCCTGGCCCAGAGCTTTGGCCTTGGCCAGATCCTCATCGGTGCGGATAATCTTGTCAACCTTCCAGCCATAGTATGAACCGACTGCTTCGCCTTCCTGGCAGATAGAGTGGTTGCCCCAAGTGAATGAACCTTCGTCAATAGCACCTACGTTCGAACCATCCATGCTTTCAGCAGAATAGGTACCGTTCGTGCCGCCGCAGGTTGATGTGTAAGGAACGCCCATCTTCTTTACTTTGTTCTTCAGGGTAGAACCGTTGACAGCTACGTTGATACGCCAATCCTTGCTGAGCTGACGGGTATAGTTGACAGAGAATTCGAAGCCCTTGTTCTGGATCTCACCATAGTTGGTGTAGATAGAAGATTCGCCGGCTGACGGACGGATCTGCTTCTCGATAAGAAGGTCCTTGGTATTACGGATGAAGTAGTCGAGGCTGACGGTCAGCTCGTTGTCCAGGAAGCCGAAATCAAGACCGAAGTTGGTCTGTTCGTTGGTCTCCCAATGCAGGTTGGTATCTACCAGAGGAGCATAGAAGCCGGTTACACGGTTGTCGGCAACGTGAACGGTAGCACCACCGCCCTGGTTGAGGTTGTAGAACTGATATCTGGTGTTGGAAGAAGAAAGTGCATATACGGCCTTACCTGCAATACCGCCAGAGTTACCTGTCTGACCCCAGCCGAGACGAACCTTAGCTGCATCAAGCCAGTCAACATCCTTCAGGAAAGATTCTTCCTTGGCGCGCCATGCGATGGCTGCTGATGGGAAGTTACCCCAACGGTTGCCTGCACCGAAGTTCGAAGAACCGTCACGACGGATGGTAGCAGTCAGGATGTAACGGTCCATGAGGCTGTAAACCAAACGGCTATAGTAAGAGATGTTACGTACGTCGGCGTTGTAACCGCCTCCGCATGTCTTGGAATCCTCATCGGTGGTCAGTCCGATCTGACGGTTATCCTTTGAAAGGAAGGAGTGCGCACCTGCGCTTACCCATGAGCCTTCGTAGGCATCTACGGTATTACCAGCCATCAGGGTCAGGGTGTTGAACTTGGTCTCCCACTTGTAGGTGAAGTAGGTTTCAACGGCCTTGGAAATACTCTGGCTTTGAGCAAGGTCAAACTGATAGTATGACTGATTGCGGCCTACATAGTCCATCTGAGTCCTTACGCCGTTTACATAGTTCCAACGCTCGAACATTCCGCCGAACTCGTCTGCATTGCTGAAGCTGCGAGACCATGTAAACATGGAGTGTGCATTCAGGGAGTGGTGATCATTCTTGAAGAGGGTCAAATCAACGTATGGAGTGATGCTGAGGTTATCGTTGTTAACCTTACGTCCGATTTCCATCTGCGTAGCGTATGGGTTCTGGTAGTTGGATGACATACCTTCCCAACCATTGGCAGTCTCAGACAAGGATGCGCCGAACGTGCCGTCCGGATTCACAACGTTGACATTAACTATATCGCCTGTACCAATAACAAAGTCAAGAGTTGGAGCCATCTGTGCCAGGTCGCGGTGAGACGAAAGGTTACCGTTGTTGCCCAGACCGATGTTGCTGCCTTTCGAGGTGGAGCGGGAGTAGCTCATGTCGCCGCCGAACTCGATGAATTTGTTTACTTTTGATTTAACGCTTGCGCGTGAGGTAATACGGTTGTACTTGGTGTTGACAATGATACCGCGGTTGTCCAGATAACCTACTGAGAAGTTGTACTGGGTCTTGTCGGTACCACCGGCAGCCGAGATACCATACTGCTGCTTCAGACCCATGCGGGTCATCTGATCCTGCCAGTTGATATTGTTGCGACGGCCGTCGTAAGTCTCCGAGAAGACGAGGTTTGCCAGATTGTTGCCGTCATTAGCCCTGGCCTGACGGATGGACTTGGCATATTCGTTACCTGTCAGGGTCTCGATTTCGTATGGAAGGGTCTGGAAGCCCCAGTCGGCAGTGATGTTGATGTTCATCTTGCCTGGGGTACCGTGCTTGGTGGTGATCATGATGACGCCGTTGGCACCTTCAGAACCGTAGATAGCGGTTGCAGATGCATCCTTCAGTACTTCCATGCTCTCGATGTCGGATGGGTTGACGAAGTCGGCATTGTGTCCAACCTTTACACCATCTACTACATACAAAGGTTCTGCATCACCGTTGATGGTACCGATACCACGGATACGGATTGCAGACTTTGAGCCAGGAGCACCGTCCTGAGCGGTTACCATTACACCGGCAGCGGCACCCTGCAGGGCCTGTGCGATGTTGGTTGGGATCTTACGATCCATCTGCTCCTTGTTGATGGTAGCAACGGAACCCGAAATGTCGGAACGCTTCATGGTACCGTAACCTACTACAACAACGTCACTGAGCACGAGCGAGTTTTCCTTCATCCTGACGGTCAGGTTGGTCTGTCCCGCTGTCTCGATCTGCTGGCCTTCGTAGCCAACACAAGTAAAATTAAGGACGGCACCTTCGGATACCTGGATGGAGAACTTTCCATCGATATCGGTTATGGTACCGTTTGTGGTTCCTCTTTCGGCAACGGCTACGCCCAACATCGGCTCGCCGTCGTTCTCAGAGAATACCTGTCCCTTCACACTGCGCTTCTGGCCGAATGCTACTGTTGTAGCGCAAAGGCAAAGCGTCAACAAAAACAAAAGTCTTGCTTTCATAAGTTTTAGGATTTGGTAAATTGGTAATTAAAGTTTGTTAATTAAAGTTTGTAAATCACTTACTTTTTTCGGGTGCAAAGATAGGTACATAATTTTACGAAGGCAATTATTCTTGTTACATAATCTTTTTTAACACAACTTTTGTTTGTTACATTTTTTTATGAAAATGTTACATTTTGTAAAAATCGCGGTTTTAGGTGTATAGGAGCATGGTTTTAAAAGGTATTGAAACCTCGGCAAAAGACAGGAAAAAGGGTTCCAAGATGCCTTGGAACCCTGAAAATTATAAATAATGGTATTTTCCGAACCGGTTTTTAAGACGGTTTTTCACTTTTTTAAGAAGTAAAATGGCGGTTTTAAGCCTTTTCAGTACAGCTCGACCACTGTAATTCCGGCTCCTCCGAACTGAACATGTTCATCACGGAAGGAAGAAACGCCGGCACAGGTGTCCAGATATTGCCGGATAACCGACCGCAGGGCACCGGTTCCCGTACCGTGCAGGATACGGACCTCACCTGTGCCTAATGAGATGGCATCGTCCAGATAGTACATCACGGCCTGAAGAGCTTCGTCGGCACGCATGCCGCGTACGTCCAGTTCGAGCTTGAACTTTTTGCGTCGCTCTGCAAGCATGTCAATCTGATTGCCTGAATGTGCGGCTGCCAGGTGGGCGAACTTGTCTCCGCTTTCTTTTTTCAACTGATTTTTTGATACCTTTTCCAGCCGGCTTTGGTCAATGAGGCTTTTGATCATGCCGAAAGCCACCTGATACTGCCTGCCGTTGATGTCCAGTACTTCGCCAACGGTTGTCTGTCCCTTAATACGGACATAGTCGCCTACGCTGATGGTCTCTGACGGTTTGGGGGCTGCCTCCTCTTTTTTCTCTTTACGCGGAGCAGGAAGGGTCTTCTTCTTGAACTCTTCGTGTCTCTCCCGAATCTTGCGGGTGGCTTCCTTTTCGGCCTGTGCTTCCTTGATTTCGCGGATGGTCTTCTCGATGCGGGCGTTGGCCTGCTGCAGGAGCGAGCTGGCTTCCGATCGGGCCTGTTCCATTACTTCCTGCCGTTTGGCTTTCAGTTCGGCACTCTTCGTCTCGTATTCCTGTGTCTTCTGTTCGAGGTCTTTTTCCTGCTGATGAATCTTCTGGCGCTTCTGTTCCCAGTAGCGTTTGTCGCGCGAGATGTCCTGCAGGTATTTGTCCATGTTTACGTAATCGGATCCTACAATCCGCTTGGCTTCCTCGATGACATCTGTCGGCAGTCCGATCTTGTGGGCAATCTCGATGGCAAAAGACGAACCCGGGCGCCCCACTTCCAGACGGAACAGCGGACGCATTTCGCCACGGTCATAGAGCATGGCACCGTTTACAATGCCTGGCGTTTCGTCGGCAAACAGCTTCAGATTCGTGAAGTGAGTGGTAATGACGCCATTGGCTTTGGCATCGTTCAGTTTGCCGAGCAGGGCCTGAGCGATGGCTCCGCCAATCTGCGGTTCCGTACCGCTGCCGAACTCATCGATGAGCAGCAAGGTCCGATTGGTGGCGTTCCGCACAAAGAACTTCATGTTCTGGAGGTGGCTCGAGTAGGTCGAAAGGTCGTTATCGATACTCTGTTCGTCGCCTATGTCGATGAAGATGTTATCGTACACCGTGACCAGCGAGTTGCTGTTCATAGGAACAGGCAGACCGCATTGAAGCATGTACTGTACCAGTCCGAGTGTCTCCAGACAAACCGACTTGCCGCCGGCATTGGGGCCGGAAATCAGCACGATGCGCTGTTTGCGATGGTCCAGGAGAATATCGAGCGGAACCACTTGCTTACTTTCGCGCGCGTACCTTAAATATAATAAGGGGTGACGTGCCTGTACCCAGTCGGTGGCTCCGTCCGGTGAGAATCGCGGTACGGTTCCTTCAATGCTGGCGGCAAAGCGTGACTTGGCGCGCAGAAAGTCTATCAGTCCCAGGAACTCGAAGCTTTCGAGCATATCGGGCAGGTACGGGCGGATGGATCCGGCGAGTGTGGTGAGAATGCGAATGATTTCCTGGCGTTCGTCGGCTTCCAGTTCCCGAATCCGGTTGTTGGCATCCACTACTTCGGCTGGTTCCACGTAAAGGGTCTTACCGGTACCGGATTCATCGTGTACGATGCCTTTCAACTTCCTTTTTGACGATGGGGGAATCGGAATCACCAGACGGCCGTCGCGCATGGCCGGGGAAACGTCTTTCTCAACGATGCCTTCTTCCTGCGCGCTGCGAAGAATGCGGTTCAGCATTCTGGAAATGCCGTTTACGGTATTTGCCAGTTCGTGGCGGATTTCGGCCAGGTGGGGCGATGCGTTGTCCTTGATCTCGCCGGTAGGCGTGAGGGTCTGGTCGATGCGACGGATTACATCCGGAAAGGTTGCCACCACCGAAGCTGCTTCGGAAAGCAGCGGATGCGGGTTCTCGCCTTCTGAAGGTGTGCGGAAGTATCGTACCAGCGCATCGATACCAGCCAGCGCGCGACGCAGTTTGAAGAGTTCTTCGGTTTCCATGAAGGTGCCGACTACGCGGATACGCTTCAATGCCTCGGTAACGTCGAAGAATCCGTCGGTCGGCATCGGCTGCAGTTCGTTTTGCAGTACCAGCATCATTTCCCGGGTCAGCGCGAGTTCACGCTCCAGTCTGCGCCGGTCGGTCAGAAACAGCATGGCCTCCACCCGGGCTGCGCCCAGTGTGCAGAGTGTGCCGGCTGTCAGCAGCTGACGTATCTTGTCGAAGCCGAGCTTGGCTTCAAAGTTGGAAGGATAGATCATTCGGGTTGGGTGACAGGAACTATAGTAGTGATAGTTGCTATAGATGCTATAGACTTTATAGTTCCTATAGACTCCATAGATACTATAGAATTATAGTTTGTAGCAATTATAGTTTTTTATAGTTCTAATTCTCCTGCGCCTTGCCGGAGAATAAGCGGTTCAGAGGCTGTGAGGTCAACAACCGTCGAGGGCTTGTCCTCGCCGTAACCGCCATCAATCAGTACGTCGGCCTGATTCTGGAAAGTCTCTTCAATCAGGAAGGGGTCGGTCATGTAACTGATGGTGTCGGCATCATCGGAATCCACAGGAGCTTTCAGCGAGGTGGTGAGCAACGGGCTGTCCAATTCCTCCAGTAGGGCATGCAGAATCTTGTTGTTTGTGATGCGGATGCCTACCGTTTTCCGGCTTCGGAAAACTTTCGGAAGTTTCAGACCTGCCTCCAGAATGAAGGTGAACGGACCGGGTAGGTTTCGGTGCATCAGTTTGAACTGTTCCTTTGAGATTCTGGTGTACTCATCGGCCTGGCTGATGTCCTTGCAGATAATTGATAGGTGGCTCTCCTTCTGTTCTTCCTTGCGGTACTGGTAGATTTTATCTACGGCCTTTTGGTTCAGGGCATCGCAGCCGATGGCATATACTGAGTCGGTCGGGTAGATGATGATTCCACCGTTGCGGATAACATCGGCGATGTCTGCCAGAATCCGTGTGTTCGGATTGTTTTCGTATAGTTTGTAGGTCTGCATCTGGTTATTTTTTTCGTTGGAACTTTTTAGAGATCTCGGAGCACTCTGAGATCTCCGAGTTCTCGGATTTTTTCTGAGTTCTCTGAGTTTTCTGAGAACTCAGAGTGCTCGGACTTCTCCGAGCTCTCTGAGCCTTCGTTATCTCACTTCAACCGGTTTGAGCTTGTTCCATTGCTTGCACCATTTGAACCAGGATTGGTATGTCCACGGCTTAGGGGTCAGTTGCGGCCCTTCCTTATCAGGGGCGCAGAATGCCATACGATAGTTCAGTGTGTGCTGCGCATTGGTGTGAATGCCAAACAGAATCTGTTCCTTACGGTCGATGGTCCGGGTAACAAAGCCGGGATCGATGCTGACTGCCAACGCTGCTGCCGACATCTGCGGATAAAGCTTGTGATTGCCATCGGGCCAGTCTTTGCCGAAGGAAGCACACAGACCTTTGCCATCGGACATATAGTGCAGACCGGCGAGGTTCACACTATCGGTGTTGAAGATGCCCACTTTCATGACACCCGTCACGAACTCCACCTTCTCCAGATCCGTCAGGCTTTGTGCGTCGCCGCTGAAGAACTGCTTTACCTCGCATTCGCGATTGCCGGCATACAGGATGTAGCGGCTCTTCAGGTTGAGCGTCCTGCCCTTATACTGCCAGCCTTCCACGTTCATATCTACTATGGTACGCACGGGGCCTTTAGCCACGATGTGTGCCTGACGGTAGGCAAACGGGTCGATCATTACCATACAGGGATCCGGAATCTTGGTGCCGGGCTGTTCCGTGGCGAAGGCAGGTGTGTCCTTGGTATCGTCCCAACCACGCAACGTACCGATGCTGATGGTCTGTCCCACCAGGATGATATCGTCGCCGAACTGGCGTTCGTTCACCAGCTGCGGAACCTCGCTGCTATACCACAAGCCGTCGGCAAGTTCCATTTGCCGGATGCGTTTGCCGTACAGGTCGGTGCTTTGCTTCTTGTCAAAATACACACGATAGGCCACCATCTCGTTCTCGAAGGCAGGTCCGTGGTGCATCATTTTCGAGTACATGTTGTCGATGCGTTCCGAAACCGTATCGGTCGGGATATGCTGTTTCTCGGTATAGGAGCGTTTCTTGTTGTTGTCCTTGAACCACATCTGGGCGTGTACCCGGTTCGGGTAGCGGTTGGCTGGTGCCGTTTGGGTCGAAAACTCGATTTCGGCAGTCAGCTTTGCCTTTCGGCCGATATTCACCACGAAGGCCAGTTCATCCATCTGTCCGTCGCCGTTCAGATCGTCCATCTGGCTGGCAATTTCCTGTCCGCCGATGCGAACTGTCGCGCTCTGATAGTTCTTGCCGGAAGGGACCTCAATGCAGACGGGAGCATCGGTCAACGCCTTCCGGTTCGGATTTCGCAAGGAGATGCTGATTGTTTCGGCCGACAGGGATGCCAGCGTGCAGGCTAATGCTGCAAAAAGAAATAACTTCTTCATATCTTTACACTTTACTCTTTACCCATTACACTCTACACTTTACACTCTACACCTTACTCATTCCCCTCTACAGCCTTCCCGTTCACTGTCAGATTCCTGACATTGTAAGTGACGATAGGCTGTTCGCCTTCAGGCAGCGAAAGCTGGAGATCGTTGATGGTGATGTCGAGGCTGTGGTTGATTGACAGGCCCGAGTTTGCCTTGATGCGGGCATTGCTGATGTTGATGTTCGTGATAGGCATTTCGGGGATACCGTTGAAATACATGGCGCGGTCGCAGCCCTGGCATACTACATCCGAGATATAGATGTCCTTAAACTGCGGAGTTGTTTCGTCCACAGCAGGGATGTTGTCCAGTCCGGCATCCTTCTTCAGTCCGAGCGCTTTCTCCTCGCTGGCCGACATACCGCTGTAGTGCAGGTCGAAGAGAATGCAGTCCGTTGGAATGTCGATCATGTTGATGTTCCGGATATGTATGTTCCCGACCACACCGCCGCGACCGCGTTTCGACTTGAACCGCAGACCCACGTCGGTACCGAGGAACATACAGTTGCTGACGCTGACGTTCTTCACGCCGCTCGACATCTCGCTGCCCACAACGAAACCTCCGTGTCCGTGGTAAACGGCGCAACGGTCCACCACCACGTTCTCGCAAGGCGTAAGGAGATCGCGTCCGTCCTGATCCTTGCCGCTCTTCACACAGATGGCATCGTCGCCCACATCGAACTTGCTGTTCACTATGAGAGCATTCTTGCACGATTCGAGGTCCAGACCGTCGCCATTCTGGCTATACCAGGGGTTGATGACCATGACGTTGTTTATAATCACGTTCTCGCACAGGAAGGGATGAAGGTTCCAGGCCGGTGAGTTCTGGAAGCAGACACCTTCGAGCAGCACGTTTGTGCAACGGGAGAAGTCGAGCAGCACAGGACGCAGGTAGTCGCGGATGGCAAGCCAGTCCTCCTCGGTTTCCACGCCGCGCACCACATTCATGTCGGCACGGCTATAGGCATCGCGTACCGCTTCGGTCGGGAACCAGATGGTCTCCTTCTCGTCGGTGCAGCCGCCGCGGCTCAAATGTTCCTTCCATTGGGCCGATGTCAGCTTGCTGCGTTTCACCCATCGCCAGGCACCTCCGTTTCCGTCAATGGTTCCGAAGCCCGTGATGGCGATGTTCTGCTTGCCGTCGGCATTGAGCGGCGACATGCAGCGGCGGGTCTTCAAGCCCTCAAAATAGCAATCTACAATAGGGTAGGCGTTGTAGTCGCCGGTAAAAAGAATGACGGCTCCGTCGCGCAGCTGGAGGTCGATGTTATTCTC
>JAGBQS010000043.1 GCA_017632695.1 Bacteroidales bacterium | reverse complement strand
ATCTGCTGACCACCGAAGACATTTCACACAACGATCCCGGCCGACGCATCATCCAGCCCTTCATTACCCGTCAGGTCCTGTATCAGAACGACCCTTCTTCCCCACTCGGATTCGGGGTGTTCGACGGAACGGAAATTCCCGACTGCTACCTGGAAGTTTTTCCCGTTCCCCGAAATGCAACTGCCCTCATTCTGGCCTCCGACGGTTATCCGAAACTTCATCCCACCCTGCAGGAATCGGAAATCGCCCTCCAGCAACTGCTGAAGAGCGATCCGTTGTGTATCGGCGATCTGTGCGAAACCAAAGGCATTCTGGCCGGAAACTGCTCGCACGATGATAGGACGTACCTGAAGATTCTGCTATAGAACGCTACTGCATTCAAAAAACTTATTAGCAGTACGCCGCAACAAACTCTTATACTATTTAAAATTCCACCAGAATGCGGAACACCTGACCCGGATTGGCAGCCCACTGTTCGAGCGTAGGCTGAGCCTGTTCGGGTTTAATGATGCCCGAAACGAACGGATCCATACTCTGACGAGTATTCTGCATGTAGTGAATCACAGCACGGAAGTCCGAAGGCATAGCATTGCGCGAACCGCGTATATCCAGTTCCTTCTGCACGAAGTACTTGGTCTGGAACGACACATCGCTCTTGGCATAGCCGATACAAACCACGCGTCCCGTAAACGAAACGGCATCGATGGCCGACACGTAGGTAATCGGCGAACCGACAGCCTCAATCACCACATCGGCGCCCATTCCGTCCGTATATTCCATTACCTTCTCCAGAATATTCTCCTTGGTCGAATTGATGCCATAGGCTGCTCCTGCCTTCATGGCAAGGTCGAGCTTTTCCTGACTGAGGTCGACGGCTATCACGGTAGCTCCGCGCTGTACGCAACGGATGATGGCACCCAGACCGACCATTCCGCAGCCCAGCACCAGCGCAACATCAATGTCCGAAACCTGTCCGCGGCTCACTGCATGGAAGCCCACCGACATCGGCTCGATCAGGGCAGCATCGCGGATGGAGATACCCTTCACGGGAATCACCTTCTCCCAAGGCAGCACAAAGTACTCCGACATTGCACCGTCGCGCTGCACGCCCAGCGTCTCGTTATGCTGGCAGGCATTATAGCGGCCGTTGCGGCACGAAGCACAGTGACCGCAGTTGGTGTAAGGGTTCACGGTTACGGTCTGTCCTACCTGCAGGTCCGAAGGGCATCCTTCGCCCACGGCAGCAATCTCGGCCCCGATCTCGTGACCGGGTATCACGTTCGGTTTTGCCATTGTGTTGCGACCCAGAAAGGTATTCAGGTCGCTACCGCAAAAACCTACATACTTCAACTTCAACAACACCTCTCCTGCCTTCGGCGAAGGTTTCGGGAGGTCAACGCATCGGACCTCTTTCAGACCCGTAATTTGTAGAGCTTTCATTCAGACATATTTTTAATATAGGGTAAATCGGGCAAACGATCGAAGCCGTACAGACGCTTGGCATTCAGGCCGAGGAATGCTTCTTTCTCAGCGTCCGAAAGGAGTTTTTCGGGATCTCGCAGCACAAAGTCGTAGCTCATCTTAT
>JAGBQS010000042.1 GCA_017632695.1 Bacteroidales bacterium | reverse complement strand
TTGTCGCTCCACACGCCATCCAGGTTGGTGGGCATGTTACGAGGTTCTGTAAAGTTGTCGTTGTAGTTATCTGGGTTCAGTACATAGCCGCGATCCATGATACCGCCATTTTCCTGATTGGCCAGTTTCGTGAGGTTGAAATTCAGGTAGGCTTTGTACTGGTCGCCCTCGTAGTATCCATAGCTGGCCCATCGCAGGGGCTTGGCTGAACTGCTCACATATTCGCCTCTGGCATATACATAGTCCAGCTGAGAACCGAGTCCGATCTGTTGGTTAAAGTTACCGGCAAAGTTGATTTTCAGGTGGTCGTTCTCCTGAATACTGCTTCCCGACTTCGAGTAACTCAACACGGTGAAGGGAATGCGGGTATTATAGTATATCTGCTGTGAGGGGTCAGTGCGGAACAGGTTATAGGCATTGGCGAAGATGAAGTCGTGCTGCGTTCTTCGGTCGAAAAAAGCTTCAACCTGATGGGGACTGTAAAGGTTGCCTGTATAGGTGATGGCCAGCGCTTTGCTCTCCATACTCTGGCGGTTGCCCAGATTCACGAAGGTAGTATCCGGTTCAGCAGCAAACTGCAGACCGGTCATAGGGTCGAGCGTGAAGCATCGTCTGTGGTCGAGTAACGGTATGCACGGATCGTCTTCCACCTCAGTTGTGTCCGATTGGGATTGGGACGTCTGGTTCTGCCTGCCGGTAAAGGAGGGCATGTCTCCTCCGCCCTCCCGGCTGTTGCCCGAGACGGCAGAACGGCTATTCACCTGAGCATGGGCGGTTAACGTACACGCGCACGTACCTATTATATATATAAGCCGTAAATAGAATTTCATGGGCGCAAAGATACAATCTTTTCGCCGAAATACCAAATTATTTCTCGAAAAACCTAAATTTATTCACATTTTATGGCATAATAGGGCTTCCGTTGTTAATAATCTTTAATATAGCGCATTTTTTGATGAAAAAATTTTCAAGTGTTAAATTTAATCGTTAAATTTGCACCCGAAAAGTTAAAATCAGATGAGAAAGACCACAATTTGGTACGTAAGCATAGCCCTCTTCATTGCTTTGGCCGGGCTGATAACTATCCAGATGAGTTATTTGGATGAGATTGTCGGTAGCCAGAAAGAAGAATTCGGTCAAGCTGTCAGCCGATCACTGTTTCAGACGATGAGGCAGCTTGAGCGCCAGGAAACCCGCAGTTATCTGGACAGTAACTTTGATGATGAACAACGCCAGATGCTCGAAGAAATGTTTCACGACGACGCTGATGATCTCCAGGCTCCTCCACCTGTGGCATTCAGCCGGTCACATCGTCAGAGTCGGACTACCATCATCAATCCGGACGGTTCGCAGCAGACATTTGAGTTCAGCGGAGTTGACACAACCTTCTATGCCAATCAGGATGTTCGTCCAAAGCCGAAGGGAAACACCATTCAAAGTAGGCAGAAGACGCGTCAGGATATGCTGTTGCGTCAGTATCGTCACCAGCGCGACCTGTTCGACGACGTGATTTTCCGCATGATGGTTGCAGCCAACGAGCGTCCCATCATGGAACGAATCAATCCGGATGAGCTCAGTCAGATGTTTGCCGACAACCTCCGTCAGTTTGGCTATAGCTTACCTTTTGAGTATAGCATCATTGGAACCGATAACCGTCCGGCATACAGCACTCCTGGCTATAGAACCGAAGAAGCCGAGCGTGAGGGCAGTTTCATGCAGATTCTTTTCGACAGTGAGCGGACCGGTTCTTCCCGTCAGGGTAAATACAATTATATTGAGGTTTACTTCCCGAAGTCGCAGCGTTTCATGCTCAGCAGCGGTATCAAGTTCATGATTCCTTCGTTCGTATTCACGGCGGTGGTACTGTTCCTCTTTATCTTTGTAATTATCTCGTTGTTCCGAAGCAAGAAACTGAGTGAGATGAAGAACGACTTCATCAACAACATGACCCACGAGTTCAAGACTCCGATTTCCAGCATCTCGCTCGCATCGCAGATGCTTAATGATCCGGCAGTGAGCAAGTCACCTGAAATGGTTAAGCGCGTGACCGGTGTCATCGACGACGAGACCAAGCGTCTGCGTTTCCAGGTCGAGAAAGTCTTGCAGATGTCGATGTTCGACCGTCAGAAGACCAATCTCAAACTCAAGGAAGAGAGTGTCGATGTATTGGTTGACAGCGTGGTCAACTCCTTCTCGCTCAAGGTCGAAAAGGCCGGAGGAACCATCGAGGCCCAACTGGATGCCTTGGACGATGTCTGCATGCTCGACCAGATGCACTTTACGAACGTGATCTTCAACCTGCTCGATAATGCCTATAAATATGCCCGCGAGGATACTCCGCTTCAGCTGAAGGTTGTAACGTCCAATCCCGACAGCAAGCACATTGAAATCCGGGTGCAGGACAATGGTATCGGTATTGAGAAAGAGAACTTAAAGCGCATCTTCGAGAAGTTCTACCGGGTTCCTACCGGCAATCTGCATAATGTGAAAGGTTTCGGTCTCGGTCTGGCTTACGTCTGGAAGATTGTTACCGATCATGGCGGCTCCATCAAGGCAGAATCGGTCTTTGGTCAGGGAACCACCTTTATTATTACCCTCCCGTTAATGTCTAACGAATAATTCATATTTACTATGTCACAGCCTCTCAATGAAAAAATTCACATCCTGTTGTGTGAGGATGATGAGAACTTAGGAATGCTTCTGCGTGAATATCTGCAGGCTAAGGGTTTCGCATGCGATTTGTTCGGCGACGGCGAAGAAGGTATCAAGGCCTATTTGAAGGGCCACTATGACTTCTGCGTTCTCGACGTCATGATGCCAAAGAAAGACGGATTCACTACGGCTCAGGAGATCCGGGCCCTCAATGCCGAGGTGCCGATTATTTTCCTGACTGCCAAATCACTCAAGGAGGATATCCTTGAGGGCTTCAAGATAGGTGGCGATGATTACATCACCAAACCGTTCTCAATGGAAGAACTTCAGTTCCGTATTGAAGCTATATTGCGTCGTGTAAGGGGCAAACAGAACAAGGATATTACAAGCTATCGCTTTGGCAAGTATCTGTTCGAGGTGCAGAAACAGGAACTTTCGTGTGGCGATAAAGTACATAAGCTTACCACCAAAGAGAACGACTTGCTGAATCTCCTCTGCCAGCATGCCAATGGTACCCTTGAGCGTAATCACGCACTCAAGACCATCTGGATTGACGATAACTACTTCAATGCTCGTTCCATGGATGTTTACATCACCAAGCTGCGCAAGCTTCTGAAGTATGATCCGGCTGTTGAGATCCTCAACATTCACGGCAAGGGTTACAAACTGGTTGCCCCGGATATTGTTTCGGATAAGAAATAATAACATAGCCCCAACGTCAGCCTTTTTGACGTTGGGGCTTTTTTCGGGCTCAGACCCGGGGCAATTGTATTTCCGCCTACTTCCACATCCTGAAAGGATGACTGCATAGGTGTGAATTGTAGTAGCGCTTGTCGCCGGTCACCTCTTCACCAAGCCATTCGGGGCGTTCGAAGGGCGTGTCTTCGGATGGGACTTCGATTTCGGCCACCGTCAGTCCTTCGTTGTCGCCTTCAAAGACATCGACCTCCCATTTCAGACCGGGAGTCTGCTGATCGGCCGGAAGGGTTTGGGTGGCAGGTACCACATAGCGGGTTTTTGCAATTTGCGGTTTGGCACACATCAGTTCGAGCAGTTGTACGGCATCAGTCTTGGGGATGGGGTATTCGAACTCATGGCGGGTGAAGCCGATGGCGTGATCCTTCAGGGTGATGTATGCTGCATCGCCGGCAATCCGGATGCGGACTGTCATCCCGTTCAAGGTGGGGATATAGCCCTGATGATAGCTGGTAACCTTGATGGCTTCGGCCTTAAATCGGTCGGATTTTACCAGAAACTTTCTTTCGATCTCTTTTCCCATAATCAGGCTAATTGTTGCAATAGATTACGCAGATTTGTGCAAAAAAATGAAAAATGGCCTAAAAATATATGTTTTACAACATATTTTAAACTTTTTTTCGGTTTAAATTTGCGGGGTCCTCAAAAAGTTGCTAACTTTGCATCGCAAAACAAAAGGAAAGTTCCTGCGTTTTGCTCCTTAGAAAGAACCATCTTTATAATCTTAAATTTTCCATATTAGAATAACACTGAAACCCCAACTCGTGAGAGCTGGGGTCTCAAAGTTTTTATAGGGTACCCTTTGGTTAGCAAGGACGCTTCTTTGGCAAGTTGAACACATCCTGAACTTCCTTCATCGCCTCGTCGGTCATACCGTCCGGTTCGCTGCCCATGTTGCGCGCGCACATATAAATATTGGCGGCCTTGCAGAGAACGTCTGTCTGATCGAAGGCATCCATGATGTCTGTTCCGACGGCTACGGTACCATGCTTCTCCCACAGTACAACATCGTGAGTCTTGATGGCTTCGAGCGTGGCGTCGGCCAGGCTGATACTGCCAGGCAGAGCGTAAGGAACGATGCCGATGCCCAGCGGGGCGAAGGCCAGAGTCTCGGGAATCATACTCCAAAGCACTTTGGTCATTGTGTCGCCCTTCAGGAAACGCTCAATATGACTCATGGCCACCAGTTCGATCGGGTGGGTGTGGAGAGTAGCCTTATAGGTGCTGCCGGTTTCGAGCAGGTAGTTCTGCAGAGCCAGGTGGCTGGGCAGCTCGGAAGTCGGTACAACAGGTTCGTCGGCAATAATCTCGTAAGAGGCGCAATCGTCGCAGATACGGATGATAGAGCCGTTCTGCATAGGCCAGCGGGCCAGGTCGCGCATACGTTTGCCGGTTCCTTTGGCATAGAAGTACTTGCCTTTCAGGTAAGGCAGAGTCTTGCCGATCTGCTTAACGGGAGCAATGGCCGGAAGGGCACGGATCTCGTCGTCTACAAACTCGGTGATGTTAACTGTAATGTTACCGCCATTGCGCTCAGCCCATCCCTTTTGCCAGAGATAGCCCGTCACTTCGGCAATCTGATCGACCACAGCCTTCAGGCCTGGCCGTCCTTCGAGAATACTTTTCATAATACTCAATTTGAATACCTTAAATGGATACTTTTATATAGATTAATAGTTGTCGCCATAACGCTCGCGAGTAATCTGGTCGAGCGACTTGCCCTGTGTCTTGGGTGCGCCCAGAACGCCCACAATCAGCGAGATGAGCAGCAGGGCAATCATGCACCAGGCTGCGACGGTGAAGCCTTCGCCGTTCTCACCATAGATGTAGGTGAATACCAGACCCCATACGGCCGACAGACCGCGAACCAGGAAGAACATCAGGCCCTGTGCACCGGCACGGAACTTGGCAGGGAAGAGTTCGGAACCCCACAGGGCGTAGAAGATCTGAACAGACAGACCGCCTTCGATACCCCACAGGATGGCAAAAGCCCAAAGACCCACAGGACCGTCAACGCCGATGCCCACAATCACAAACCAGGCGCTGAGGGCAAACAGCAGACCCAGAATATAAATCAGTTTGTGGCTTACTTTATCGATAAGCTGGGAAGCAACCAGCGTGGTGAGCACAATGATGAGCCATTGGATGCAGTTCATCCAGTTGGCCGTCTCGTTCGAAACGCCGCCGGCAGTTTCGTAAATGTGCGGCTGGAAGAAGCCCATAACGGAAGCCACAAGGTTCCAGGTCAGGTAGATGATAGCCAGGTAAGCAACGGTCTTGACGGCAATCCTGTTCGAGAAGAGAACGCCGATGTTGTCCATAAGTCCTGTCTTCTGTGCCTTGTTGGCCTCGAATTCGGCACTTTCCTGAAGCTGACGCTGAAGGTTCCAGGCAATGAAAGCTACCACGAAGAGCGAGAAGAAGACCAGACGCGAAGAGAAGACGTTGACCGCCTCTGTGCTCATATCGCTGCCGCCTATGACAGCTGCCAGATTCTCAACCCAGCCGAACAGGTAACCGCCGGGAGCAAAGAACATACCCAAGAGGAGAATGATCATCGGGCCGACACCCCACGACATCTGCGAGATGCAGATATTACGTCCGCGGTTATTGATTTCCGAAGACTCGGAGATATACGTCCACGAAGCCGGAACGCCTACGCCTACCGAAATACCCGTGATGAGGAATCCGGCCAGCAGCATCGGGAAGTTGACGCTCAGCATAACGAGCAGAACACCCGTCATATAGACCAGCAGGTTGTACGTAAAAATGAACTTGCGTCCGTACTTGTCGGCCAGAAAACCGCCGATGATGGCGCCCAGGGCAGCACCCAGACAGTTAGCCGAAATAAAGTTCAGCCAGCCAAGATTCACTTCAGTCAGACCCAGATAGTTCTGCCAGAGGGTCAGACCGCTTGCGCCGGCTACGATGGCTCCGGCATCGAGATAATTGTTCAGAGACACGGCTATCGTGCTCTTCAGACTTCCATTGTTTGCCATTTTACTTTGTTTGGTATAAAATTATATTTTTGATTATAGTTTGAGTCGGTTTCGTCAGATTAACGTCTGAATCAATAAACATCTGCATAAAACAGTCAACTCCTGGTGTACCGTTCAATTTCGGACAGGAAATCCTCGTCGACGGGAACGCCGTTCCTGATGTGGAAGAAGTTCCAGACGGCTTCAACGGACGAGCCTAATTCAATCAGCCGGTCGTATTTCTCGTCCTTTTCCTGCAACTGGAAATCAGTTCCGAGCAGCTCAACCAGACGTTTTTTCTGTTCCGAGCGGATTCCGGTCACAAATGCTGCGAAAGGTATTGAGCTGAAGTCGCCCTCCTGACCGAAACGGAAAGTGCCGCCCAACAGCGACATTGCTTTTTCTACATCTTTGCCTGTTTGTCCGGCGTCGGCGGTTGGCAGGCAGGGAAAGCCGATAGGAGTTGCCTGCAGTTCCTCAAGTACCTTATCCGTATCGATGCCCGATTCTGCATAGCGGGCTTTGGCTGAGGTATAGGCGTTCTCAATCAGTTCGGTTTTCATTATCCGGAAATTAATCAGAGAGTTAACTGTTGTTTGCGTGCCGATGTCCGGTTATTTCTCGCACAGGGCCGCATAGCGCTTATGGGCTTCGGTCCAGGCTTCAGCATCCTGAGGCTCGTAGTGACCCAGAGGCGTAGCTTTGGCAATCAGGGCGCGCATCTCGGTAATATCTTTCACCTTGCCGAGCGCCTTGAACTGCATCATGATGTTGCCGATGGCTGTGGCTTCGGTCGGACCCGTCAGCACGGGAACGCCGATGGAGTTAGACGTCCACTGTGCCAGCAGCGCGTTCTGTGCACCGCCGCCGATGATGTGGAGCACTTCAATCGGGAAGTCGGCAAACTCGCGCAGCCAGTCGAAGACTGTACGGTAGCGCATAGCCAGCGATTCCATGATGAGACGTGCAACCTGGGCATCCGTTTCAGGCTTGGGCTGACCCGTCCGTTCGCAGTAGTCGCTGATAGCCTGAAGCATCGAAGGCGGATTGGCAAAAGCGGGATCATCCGGATTGATGAAGCTGCGGAAAGCCTCGCCGCTCTGTTCCATTTCGCCCAGTTGTTTGAAGTCGTAGTCCTTGCCCATCTTCTTCCATTCCTTGCGGCATTGTTCGAGGATCCACATACCCGTAATGTTCTTCAGGAAGCGGGTGGTACCCTCAATGCCGCCCTCGTTGGTGAAGTTCAGTTCGGCCGAACGGCTGTTGATGATTGCATCTTTGGTCTCGATGCCCATCAGGCTCCAGGTGCCGCTCGAGAGATAGGCAAACTTCTCGTCTTTGGCTGGGATGGCGGCAACGGCGCTGCCGGTATCGTGTCCTGCAATAGCCACAACCGGGATGTCGTAGCCGAAGTCGGCCACTTCCTTGCGCAGGTTACCGATGATGGTACCCGGATAGACGATGGGCGGGAACTTCTCAATCTTAGCTCCGGCAGCCTCAATCAGTTCGCGGTCAATCTGCTTGGTACGCGGATCGAGGAACTGGGAGGTCGAGAGGATGGTATATTCGCAAACGGCCTTTCCGGTCAGCACAAAGCTAACGTAATCGGGAATGAATATATATTGGGCTGCGTCCTCAAACGGACGGAACTGTTCTTTGTGGCAGGCGTAGAGCTGGAACAGGGTGTTGAAGTTCATGAACTGGATACCGGTCTTTCCGTAAATCTTGTCTTTCCCCACTTTGTCCAGATACTCCTTGAACGGGGCAACCGAATAGGGGTCGCGGTAGGCACGGGGCTGCTCGATCATCTGTCCGGCTTTATCAACGAACACCACATCCACGCCCCAGGTGTCGCAGCCGATGGCATCGATGTGAATATCCTTGCGGGCAGCCAAGTCAGCCAGACCTGCAGTAACTTCGCCAATCAGGGCGGTCATGTTCCAATAGAACTTTCCGTCGTGGTCTTTTTCCTGTATGGCATTCGGGAAACGGCGAACTTCTTCGGTCTCCAGAAGTCCCTGTTCATTCAGGCGGCTGATGATCATTCGGCCGCTGGTAGCGCCAAAATCGATAGCGCAAACATAGTTCTTCATCTGTATACTTTAGGTTTATAGTTATTTCTAATCGCTTGCAAAGTTACTGTTTTTTTCTCGAACGTCCCAAATTTTCCCTACCTTTTATATTTATTTAGGCAAAAAATACCTCAAATAAATGAAAATTTCCATACAAGTCGGGTTTTTTGTCTATCTTTGCGCCGACAAACAGACATTCTTCAGAATCATGGCGAGCGACGTTTTTCATTTCAGACAGTTCGATGTGGCGCACGACAGGTGTGCCATGCGTGTGGGTACAGACGGAGTTTTGTTGGGGGCGTGGTGTTCTTTGCCCGATGTGCCTGTGCTCGATATCGGAACGGGTACGGGACTGATTTCGCTGATGATCGCCCAGCGTCTGTCAGAAAACGGAAAGTTGGGCGAGGGGTGCATCGAGGCAGTCGAGATTGATGCCGATGCGGCAGCTCAGGCAGTCGGAAACTTCGAGGGCTCGCCCTGGGCTCCTGCCTTCAGGTTGCATCATGCCGCCTTGCAGGAATTTGCAACCGACCGTCGCTTCGGCCTGATTGTATGCAATCCTCCTTTTTATAATGCGACGCTGAAATCCGACTCTGAGGCGCGGGCTGTAGCCCGTCATAAAGACGCGCTGCCGCTGGATTGTATCATGAAGTTTGCAGGGCAGCATCTCTTGGACGAAGGCCGTCTGGCTTTGGTTTATCCGATGGATTACGATACGGAGGTGATGACGTCGGCCGTACTGGCCTGCCTGAAGCCGGTCCGTATCTGCAACGTGTTAACCAAAGAGGGCAAACCCTGCAAAAGACGTTTGGCGGAGTTTGCCCTTCAGGCTTCTGCGGCATCCTTGCTTTCGGCCGAACCCCTGATGCTGCATGGCTCCGACGGCGAATACACAACGGAATACCGGGCGCTTACTGAGGCGTTTTATGTTTCGTTGAGGTGAGTGGGGTAAATGGGTTTAATGGGTTTTGTGGGTTTTGTGGGATATATAAGAAACCGTTCCTTTCCGACAAAACAAAAAGACCTGATTATCCAACCTTATTTAATACCTATATACATCCGGCACAGTCCCAATGTAAACGAACGGGTTTCTATGTCCCGGAACCCGGCTTCGCGCAGCATCTGGCAAACCTTTTGGGGCTTCGGGAAAGCCAGCACTGAGGCGGGAAGGTAACGGTAGGCATTGCGGTTGCCCGAAAGCATACCGCCGATGGCGGGCAGGATGTGCAGGAAATACAGTTTGTAAGCCCAGAGCAGGACGGGGTTCTGCGGAACCGAAAGTTCCAGAATGCACAGCATACCTTCGGGACGCAGTACGCGATACATTTCGCCCAGACAGGTCTGCATGTGCTCAAAGTTGCGGACTCCGAACGCAACGCTGACGGCATCGAACTCATCGGCCGGGAAGCTCAGCTTTTCGCAGTCATCAATCTGCATCCGGATGTCGAGGCCCAGTTTGCGCACTTTTTCGCGTCCTACCTCGAGCATTCCTTCCGAAATATCGATACCGGTTATCTGGGAAACTCCCGCCTGAGCCAGCGCAATCGAGAAGTCGCCCGTTCCGCAGGCGATGTCGAGCACATGCTGAGGGCGGGTCTGGCAAATGCGACGTACGGCTTTGCTCCGCCATCGCTTGTCGATGTTCAGTGAAAGGATGTGATTCAGTTTGTCGTAGGTAGGAGCGATGTTGTTAAACATGTCCTCCACAAATTTCTTTTTTGCCATTTCATTACCGGTTTTAGGCTGCGAAGATAGTAAATTATCAGCAAAGAATCAATTTTTTGAGCAATTATCTGTTGAAAATCGGAAATAATGCCTATCTTTGCGCCAATCCGAAAAGCTTGCTTTCCGATTGCTAACCCGAATCAGAAATTCTAACCCGAAGCTTTTTATTTTTACTAACTCAAATTATATGATGAAAAAACTAACCGTAACGTTCATTTCAGCACTTCTTTTTGGAAGTTTTGTAATGGCTCAGACAAACAATCCCGACGATCGCGCCCTTTGGGCAAGCATCAACGGGGCATCGAACGCTTCGCTGGCCGACTATCAGCAGCATACGGGCAAAGTGCTCGTATCGTGGCGCATGTTGCCGGGCGACGATGCCGAAACCGGCTTCGATCTTTATCGCCGGTACGGAACCGGTACCGAACGAAAGATCGCAACAAACATCACGAACCGTACCTGCTATCAGGACGCAACCGTCGGCAAGGCGGCCGACATCACTTACCGTCTGACGTACGCCGACAGCCCAGACACGCTTGCTACCTATGTGCTGACCAAGGCGCAGGTTTCCGCTGGTCTGCCGTACATCAGTATTCCTTTGGCCGATACGAAGGATGTTTACGAGAACACCTCGAAGATTGTCTATACCGCCAACGACGTGAGTGTGGGCGATCTGGACGGCGACGGACAGTTTGAGATTGTTGTGAAGCGCTTGCAGAGCGTTCTGGACGAGAGCGGAAACATTGTGAGCGACGGATCCGGAGCCAGTTATTCACAGCAGGATTGCCTTTGGGCAGTCATCTGGGATGCCTACAAACTGGACGGTACGCTCCTGTGGCGCATCAAGGGCGGTCCCGGAGTCATCCTGGGCAATTCGTCTTCATTTGCCGTTGCCGACTTCGACGGTGACGGATGTGCAGAAATGGCAATCCGGACGTGCGAGGGAACCGTCTTCGGCGATGGGACAGAGATTCCGGACACCAACGGCGACGGAAAGATTGACTATCGTACCTGGGGCAACCTGACATCCTCCAATCCCGGCTACCTGGATCATTACAACTCGGCAGGACCGGAGTTCCTGAGTATCATCGATGGCAGGACTGGAAGAGAACTGGCGCGCGATAACTACATTAACCGCGAGACCTCACAGTCGTGGGGCGATAACTACTGGAAGCGGGCCTGCTCGTTCCGCGTGGGCGTGGGTTGCTTCGACGAGACGGGTCTGCCGTCGGTGGTTATCGGTCGTGGTGTGTATGCCCATTCAGTCATCGAGGCGTGGGACTGGCGCGGCGGACAGCTTACCAAGCGCTGGCGTTTCGATACCAACGACGGCGGAACCGGTCGCGACGGCAAGAAGCACAGCACCTATGCCTCGCAGGGCAACCATTCGCTCAATGTGGCCGATCTGGACGGCGACGGGCTCGATGAGGTGATGTACGGCTCAATGGCTGTGGATCACGACGGTATCGGTCTGTGGAATACTGGTCTGGGTCACGGCGACGCCAACCACGTGGGTAAGTTCCTGCCCGAGCGCGAGGGCTTGCAGATGTTCCACTGCTTAGAGACGGGCAAGACAATGGTGGCGCTGCACGATGCCCGCGACGGAAGCGTCATCTGGAAGAAAGACGGCAGCAGCGACAACGACATGGGGCGTTGCCTCGTAGGGGACTTCTTCCCGGAATACCC
>JAGBQS010000041.1 GCA_017632695.1 Bacteroidales bacterium | reverse complement strand
CTCCGTCAATCAGAAGTGCGCCGACCGTCATTGCTGCCTTCAGCTGCAGGGATTCCATATCCGTTTCGTTCAGGCTCAGCCGGATGGTATCGTCCTTCACTTCTGCCCGACAGGTCTCACGCAAGGCGGCACATTCCGGAATCATGGCAACCAGTTTACGGGCAACAGGAATCTCACGTTCAGGAGCTTCGGACAACGATACACGAACCGTATCGCCGATACCTTCGCAAAGCAGGGCTCCGATACCTACCGCACTCTTGATGCGTCCGTCCTCGCCTTCTCCGGCTTCGGTAACACCCAGATGCAGTGGATAAGCCATTCCCTCCTCGTTCATCTTTTCAACAAGCAGACGCATCGTACGGACCATTACCACACAGTTCGAGGCCTTGATGCTGATCACCACATCGTTGAAGTTTTCCGACCGGCAAATCCGGAGGAATTCCATACACGACTCGACCATACCGGCAGGAGTATCGCCGTAACGCGACATGATACGGTCGCTCAGACTGCCGTGATTCACTCCGATGCGGATGGCAGTATGATGCTCCTTGCAGATGTTCAGGAAAGGAACCAGTCGGGCGCGGATCTTCTCAATCTCGGCCGCATATTCCTCGTCGGTATATTCCAGTTTCTTGAACGTCCGGCCCGGATCGACATAGTTGCCCGGATTGATTCTCACTTTCTCCACAATCGCTGCTGCCACATCGGCAACATTGGCGTTGAAATGAATATCGGCCACCAAAGGCACATTGTAACCGTCTTTGCGGATTCCGGCTTCAATCTCCTTCAGGCTCAAAGCCTCTTTGGTACCCTGAGCCGTCAGACGGACCAGATCGGCTCCGGCATCCACGATTCGTTCAATCTGGGCTACCGAACCGGCTATATCGTTGGTGTTGGTGTTTGTCATCGACTGGATGCGGATCGGATTATCGCCTCCGATTCCGACATTCGCCACCTGACAGACAGAACTTTTTCTTCTCTGATACATACTCTCCGTTTGTGATTAATTGCACTTATACTCGTATTTCAGCTCGGCCAGCTCCTGATTAGCCTTCACGATCTTCTGTGCCAGATTCTTCTTATAGGCAACGAACTTCTGTGCCAGTTCCGGATCTCCTACCGAAAGGATCTGTACGGCCAGAATACCGGCGTTCATGGCACCGTTGAGGGCGACGGTTGCAACAGGGATTCCCGGAGGCATCTGAATCATGGCAAGCATGGCATCCAGTCCTTCCAGACTGCCCGTCAGCGGCACACCGATTACCGGAACCGGAGTCTGTGCTGCAACAACGCCTGCCAGATGGGCTGCCATTCCGGCACCGGCAATAATCACCTTAATGCCGCGACCGGCTGCCTGAGTCGAAAACTCTTCCACCTCCTTGGGCGTTCTGTGGGCCGACAGTGCGTGCATCTCAAAGGGCACCTGAAACTCGTTCAGCAGATCAGCCGCTTTCTTCATCACCGGCAGATCGCTCGTACTGCCCATAATAATACTAACAATTGGTTTCATGTTCTTACTATTTTAAAATTCAATTTAATCGTTTTGTATCAATTCAAATCAGACCGCCGAGCAGCATACATACCGCACCGGCCAATGCGCCGGCTCCGATCTGTCCCAGCGTATGCCGTCCCAGATACAGACGGCAGGAACAAACCAGACCTGCCAGAACAATCAGCAGCAAAGGCAGCCATAAGGGCATCAGCATCGGGAACCGGCTGTAAAGTATCAGCATGGAAGTTGCCAGAGCCGCATTACCGGCTGCATGGGCGCTGATCTTCCACCAGAAGCTTACCACAAAGGCAACCAATGCCAGCAGGAAAGCTCCCTTCAGGAACTGAGTGGCCCAAAACGGCAGACCCTGACTTTGCAGTACGGCAGCCTGAATGGCATACGTCAGCACCTGGGTGCCCAACGGAATGATACGGTCCTTCCGGTCTCTCAGGGCAACTCCGTTTTTCACGATGCCGAACATGGAGAGCAGCAGGATGACAAGCGAGGGTACAATCATGCTGTAAAAGGCAACCTGTCCCACCAGATACCAGCGGTGCCCAACCGGCAGCATCTTCAGGGGAGTGAAATGCACCAGCAGGATGGTTGCCCAAATCATGCTGAGCAACGGATGGAAGAAGTTCGAGATGAATTGCAAAATTTTTCTTTGCATGTGTCTGGAATATTAGAAATATGTCTTCTGTTTATTACGTTATCCGCGGTTTATTATGCTAACCGCTATTTTTTACGCTTCACGCTGTTTTTTACGCTTCCCGGCGGAGCCTTGCGGTCGGGAATCCCAACAGTTCCCGATACTTGGCAACCGTCCGTCGGGCAACCGGATAACCTTTTTCGGTCAATGCGGCCGATAGGGCATCGTCGCTCAGCGGCGATTTCTTGTCCTCCTGCTCAATCAGTTCGCTTAAGGCTTCCTGAACCGCCTGATTCGAAATGCTGTCGCCCGAAGAGGTTTTGATGGCGGTCGAAAACAGTTCTTTCACGGCAATGATGCCGAAGTCAGTCTCGATGAACTTACTGTTGCTCACACGCGAGATGGTCGATACATCATATCCTGTTCGGTCGGCCACATCCTGAAGCACCATCGGCCTCAACGCATCGGTATTTCCGCCCTGCAGGAAGTATTCCTTCTGCATCCGGGCGATGGCTCCTATTACCCGCGAAAGCGTTTCACGTCGCTGGCGCAAGGCTTCCAGGAACTGATTGGCCGCATTGATGCTCTCCCGGATCATCGTCAGGCCGCGACGGCTGTCTTCGCTTTTACTCCTGTCCTGCTGAATGCGTTCCTGCATCAGCAGATAATCCGGACTGATCCGGACGCCGTGATGGTAACCTTCGTTAAGCACTACCACCAGTTCCCCGTCCTCGCAATGAATACTGAAATCGGGCTTCACATGACTGGCCTTCGTTTCGGTCATCCCCGATGTAGCGCTCTGTCCGCCCGGTTTGGGCGTCAGATGGGCAATTACCGACTGTGCCTTTTTCAGTTCTTCGGCCGAAACCCTGAACTTGCTGCACAGACGCTCATAGCGACGTGCGGAAAAATCCTCGAACGCCTGACTGATGATATCGTACGCCAGCTGAACCTCAGGAGTTGCCTTCTTTTCCTCTAACTGCAGCAACAGACATTCCTGCAAGTCGCGGGCACCTACACCTGTCGGCTCCAGCTCCTGAACCACATCAACCAGCACACGTTCCAGTTCCTCTTCGGTGGTTTCGTGCATCTGATTGAACGCCAGATCATCCACCAGATCCGAAAGCGGACGCGTCAGATAACCGGTATCTTCCAGACTGTCCACCAGATAACGGGCCAGAAACAGATCCTCTTCCTCCAGATCCATCTCCTCCAGCTGCTGCAGCAGTTCCTCGCGGAAGCTATGGTCACTCCGGTAATTGGTCAGCGGCGAATAATCCGGATCGTCCGGACTCTGATTCTGCGTGTTCGGCACCTCAAGGTCGTTATACTCGTAATAGTTGTCGTTATAATCATTCAGGGCGTCCTGCAGGTTGCCGTCCTGAGGCTCATAGTCATCAGCATCAGTTGCCGATGTATCGTTTGCCGATGTATCGGCTTCCGATGAAACCGATTCCTCTCCGGCATTCCCGTCGGTCAGCTCAAGAGCTACATTCTTCTCCGTTTCGGCCACGATGAGGCTGTCCAGTTCATCGCTGGTTGCCTGTACCATCTTGGCAATCAGAACCTGCTGGGGAGCCAGGTGGGTCGTTTGGCGTTGTACTGTTGTCTGTTTCATACTTGTGTATTCAGGTTAGTACAGTCGGGCCGTTCCGATCAGACGGTCGTAGCGGCTGCCGAACGGGCGGTAATAAACATAGATTTCGTATTCGTGGGGGGTTTCATAATGATTGCCCTCCAGGAAGGATGTCGAAAGCAGGGTCTTCTCTTCACCGTTATCAAGGGTCTGTTTCTTTGCCGGTACCAGATACTGATAGTTGTAGGCGCCCTCTTTCAGCAGCAGCTCCTTGAAATAAAGACCTTCGTTGGGATCATATTCCATACGGGTGGATTCGTCGAGCACCTGAGACGTCATATCGCCCACCAGATATACGCCGCGCGTGCTGAGACCGGCCGGAGCATCGAGCGAAAACATCGCCATGAAATATTCTGCTTCCGTATTCACATCGTCAACCCGCAACGCGTGGATTTTGAACCGTCCGTGCTGATCCTGATCATACCGGTAGTTTTCCAGATTACGCGCCTCATCGCGATACAGATACGCGTAATAGATAGGAGCATGATACCTCACGTGATCAACATGCAGACCCGGATAATGCTCGTCCGTAAACTCAAAGCGGCGCCAATGGTTACCCGCTTCGAAAATCAGCTGCCTTTCGTGTTCGAAGAAAGCGTGCCCCTTCTCCATCCGGGTCGGATGCTGCAGCCATCGGTCATTGTCCCTCCGGCGGTTCTGTGTAACATGTACCAGCAGTTCCGAAGCGGCATCCAGATGCGGCAGCTGGCTTGCGCCCCAGGAGAGGTCGAGGGTGAGCTGCTGATGCAGCTGCTGGAAATCGATGTCCGTGTTTCCGGACACGGTCCCGTTGGTAAACAGGAGCTGTTCGCTTACGCTGAACGTTGCCACAGCCAGCACTGAATCCGGCTCGTCCTGCACGTGGAAGAACATAGCATAATTGCCGGAAACGGTCGGACGCACATCCTCGTTCGGGAACGTCACCGAATAATGGAAATAGTTCGTAAACGTATTGAACGAAGGCTCGACGCTTTCCACATGCAGCGGCAGAATCCGATACTCCAGATAGTCCATATCGCTCAGATCGTCCGGCTCCCAGCGGGCATTGCAATGCACAACGGTATAGTCGATCCACGCCTGTTCGTCGGCCAGGACATCGAAGCTGATTTCCAGGCTGCTGTTTCCTTCCAGATCGATGACAGGCAGCTTCTGGAAATCACCGTCCGCAATCACCTGAAGCGTTTTCAGATCCGGATGCAGCGAACGGGTAAAGACGCTTTGTGCCCCCAACGCCTCTGTAAGGGACATTGAAAGCACAATCGATATGGTCTTTATCAGGTTCACACTAACGAAGTTGTTGCAAAATCTTCTGTATCTTCTCAAAGGTGGTGATCCGGGTAGGAACAAGGGGCAGTCGCAGCACGTTCTCGCAGTAGCCCATCGAACTCAGCATGGCCTTCACGCCGGCAGGATTGCCGTCCACGAACAGCAGGCTGTAAAGCTCCTTGAAGCGATGATGTATCTCACGCGCATTCTCATAATCGCCGTCCAGCGCCAGACGTACCATGCGGCTGAATTCGCGGGGCAACGCATTGCCGATAACCGAAATAACGCCGGTAGCACCCAGGGTGATGAGCGGGAACGTGATGCCATCGTCGCCCGACAGGACATTGAACCGCGCCGGCTTGTTCTTGATGATATCGTCAATCTGATCGAAGTTGCCGGATGCCTCCTTGATGGCAATGATGTTCTCGCAGTCGTTGGCAAGCCGGAGCGTTGTCTCGGCAGTCATGTTTACGCCTACGCGCCCCGGTACATTATAAAGGATCACAGGAACGGGCGATGCTTCGGCAATTGCCTTGAAGTGCTGGTACAAACCTTCCTGCGACGGTTTATTGTAATAGGGCACAACGCTCAGTATTGCATCCACACCGCGCCAGTTGCCCTGTTTCAGTTCGGCCACAATAGCTGCCGTGTTGTTGCCGCCGCAACCTAACACAATCGGAATTCTGCCGCGTACAACCTCAGTAACCACTTTCCGGACCTCTGCCCGCTCCTCTGCATTCAGCGTCGGCGTTTCGGCCGTTGTACAGAGCACAGCCAGAAAATCCGCACCCGATGTTACCTGATATTCTACCAGGCGCTTCAATGCATCATAATCGACCGACATATCGGCCTTGAAAGGAGTAATCAGGGCGATGCCCATTCCTTGGATTTTTGCCATAGTTTTTAAAGGTGTCTGTTATCTTTCTTAAAATCGCGTGCAAATATACATATTTTTTATTATGCGCGCGCAAAAAATGGCAAAAATTTAAGAAATTTTCAAAGCTCCTACTATTTCTGACACATTTTTGCAACCATGACGCTCCAAATAGTCATCAATTCCGTCAATTATTTGCATTGTGACAGACGGATCGATGAAGTTGGCAGTTCCCACCTCGATGGCGCGTGCACCGCAAAGCATAAACTCGATGGCATCGGTTGCGTTCATGATTCCGCCCAGTCCCACAATCGGTATCTGCACGGCATTGTACACCTGCCAGACGCAGCGCAGGGCAATCGGCTTGACTGCTGCTCCGCTCAGGCCTCCGGTAACGGTGCTCACTACGGGCCGCTGACGCTCGGCATCCACAGCCATTGCCAGAACGGTATTGATCAGGCTCACACTGTCGGCGCCGGCACCTTCTACGGCCTTGGCAATCTCGGCAATGCTGGTTACGTTCGGAGTCAGCTTCACGATGATGGGCTTCCGGTAGGCTTCGCGAACCTTACCGACCACCTCTGCCGCCATAGCGGGCTGCGTACCGAATCCCATACCGCCGGCTTTTACATTCGGACAGCTGATATTCAGTTCGATACACGGAATTTTATCGAGTTCATTCAGCATCTCGGCTCCCGTCACATAATCCTCGATGCACGATCCCGACAAGTTCACGATCACGTTCGTATCAAAGTCTTTCAGCTGCGGATAGATGTGGTCGATGAAATACTGCACACCCTTGTTCTGCAGACCCACCGCATTGATCATGCCCGAAGGGGTTTCAGCCAGACGCGGATAGGCATTTCCCTGACGGGGATGCAAAGTGGTCCCCTTCACGATAAATCCGCCCAGACGGTTCAGATTGATAAAATCAGAGAACTCAACGCCGTAACCGAAGGTTCCGCTGGCTGTCAGCACGGGATTCTTGAACGGAATGCCAGCTATATTAGTTTCTAAATTTGCCATATTTATTCTATATTTGGAGTTATTTGGAGTTATTCGGAGTTATTCGGAGTTATCAGGAGTTAACTGGAGTTATCAGGAGGTAACAGGCTTTTAGCCTGTGGAGTTAACGGACGTTTGTTTCGGCCTGATGAGGTAATGTCTGCAAACTCCCATTAACTCCAGTTACCCCCCCAAAGAGAAGGTATCGTCCGTTAACTCCTGCTAACTCCCATTTATTAACTCCTATTAACTCTCTTTTTTAATTATTCCCACTTCAAATCTTTGATAT
>JAGBQS010000040.1 GCA_017632695.1 Bacteroidales bacterium | reverse complement strand
TTGCCCGAAACCGCCATACAGAGTGCTCCGTGAGCAAACATCTCAATACGGATCAGTTCTCCCTTGGGTCCGCGGATATTCTGACGGACGATTTCCTGATGAATGGCGGCTACCTGATCCATATTCAGTTCGCGGGCCAGAACCACCACATCGGCAAACTGTGCATAGAACTTCAGGGCTTCGATGTTACTGATGTTAAGCTGTGTGGAAAGATGTACTTCTATACGGGGTTTCCGATCGGGTCTGTCCCAACCCCGGGCATAGGTCATAGCAGCCACATCGCTGGCAATGATGGCAGTAATGCCGGCTTCCGAAGCAGCATCGATAATACGGCGCATCTTGTCCAGATCACCGTCGTACATAATAGTATTGACAGTCAGATAACTCTTCAGGGGTTTGCAATGAGCCGTTCCCCGAGCCGTTTCCGGATACAGCACTTCCTGCGGCGACTGATAGTTTTCGGGCATCTGACCCGCCTTGCAGATATCGGCAATCTTTTTCAGATCACCGATGGTGAAATTATTAGCAGAGCCTGAACGCATGTTCAAGCCCTGTATTCCGAAGTAAACACTTCCTGCTCCGGCCTGAATGGCTGCTGCAAGCGACTCGTAGCAGCCAACTGGAGCCATTATTTCAATCATCTTATATATATGCTGTTATTAACGTGTTTATTTACTGAGTTCCAGCATCCTGTCGATAGGCAGTTTGGCACGTTCGATGATGTTGGGATCGACCTCAATCTGAGGTGCCTCGTTTTTCAGACAGTTATACAGTTTCTCGAGCGTATTGAGACGCATATAGGCACATTCGTTGCAGCTGCAGCCGACACTGCCTTCGGTAGCTTCCGGAGGTACAGGTATGAATGTCTTGTTCGGGGCCTGCTGCTTCATCTCGTGCAGAATACCGCTTTCGGTTGCAACAATAAACTCCTGACAATCATCTTCAACGGCATACTTCAGCAATACGGCAGTAGAACCTACCTTATCGGCCAGCAATACAACCGGACGCTTGCACTCCGGATGAACCAGAACCTTGGCATTCGGATATTCGGCCTTCAGTTTCAGGATAGCCTGTGTTGAAAACTGTTCGTGAACGTGACAGGCACCATCCCACAACAGCATATCACGACCCGTTACGGCATTGATGTAACTGCCCAGATTGCGGTCGGGAGCAAAGATGATCTTCTGGTCCTTGGGCAGACTGTTCACAATCTTCAGGGCATTGCCGGAAGTAACAACGATATCGGTATAATACTTGACAGCTGCTGTAGTGTTCACATAACTGAGAACCGTATAACCGGGATGTGCCTTTACAAACTTGCCGAACTCATCGGCCGGACAGCTGTCGGCCAGAGAACAGCCGGACTCCAGGTCAGGAACCAGCACTTTCTTCTGAGGACAGAGTATCTTGCAGGTTTCGCCCATGAAGTGAACACCGCACATCACAATGATGTCGGCAGTTGAACGTGCTGCCTGCTGGGCCAAAGCCAGACTGTCGCCCACAAAGTCGGCAATATCCTGAATTTCGCCTATCGTATAGTAATGTGCCAGAATGACTGCATTCTTTTCCTTACGCAGCCGATTGATTTCCTCGATGAGTTTCAACTTATCCATAGTTCTGAACAATTTCAATTATTATTATATGTTTTTGGTTTGAAAAAAATTTTTTAATTTCAAAACCCTTTATGCTTATGCTGATTGTCTGTTGATAAGGTGGATAACTTTTTGCTTTATTACCGGCTTTTTGGGTTTTCCATATCCGGCCGGTTTTATAAACAGTTTATCCATACCCGAAAAACACTATACCGGTTTATCAACTTTTCAACATTCAGGTTTTACGCGGCAAAGTTAATAATTATTTTTCAATTTCATGGCTGATAACTCCAGTTTTTTAAGTTAAAATCTTTTTTATATTTTGTGAACAAAAAATTTGGCAGTTCCAAAAAACAGATTAAGCCGGAAATTTTTTTAATATCCAAATTTTTTGGCAAAAACTTTTGAAAAACTTTTCAACCTGATTTATCAACAATATTTGGAGTTTTTTGAACATAAGTTTGGCAGTCTCCGAAAAATAGCTTAACTTTGCCGCATGAAAAAGCTCACTATGTTGGAAATGGGTCGCATTGATGCCGATCAGTTCAAGAAGGCTGAGAAAATGCCGCTCATTATTGTTTTGGATAACGTCCGTTCGTTGAATAATATAGGTTCCGTGTTCCGTACATCCGATGCTTTCCGCGTTGAAAGCATTTATCTGTGCGGCATTTCGGCTACTCCCCCATCGCCCGAAATTCATAAGACAGCCTTGGGCGCCGAAGATTCGGTTGACTGGCAATACTTTGAGGATACCCATGAGGCCGTAAAATCCTTGCAGCAGGCCGGCTATCAAGTGTTGGCTATCGAACAATGCGAAGGAAGCACGATGCTTGATACCTGGCAACCCGACTTTTCGGATTCCGGCTATGCTGTCGTGATGGGTAACGAAGTGAAAGGCGTACAGCAGACAGTTGTGGATATGTGCGACGGCTGTCTGGAGATTCCCCAATACGGTACCAAACACAGTCTGAATGTATCGGTAACTACCGGACTGGTCATCTGGGACTTTTTCAAGGCATACGAGAAACAACACCATTGGAATTAAATTATCAGGTTATGGCTAAGGCTGAAAATCCGAAAGATACTCCGCTTTATAAACAATACTTCGAACTGAAGAATAAATATAAGGATGCCATTATTCTTTATCGCGTAGGAGATTTTTATGAAACCTTCTGCGACGATGCCGTCGAAGCTCACAATATTTTGGGCATTACGCTGACCAGCCGGGCAGGAAATCCGTTGGCAGGTTTTCCGTTTCATGCGCTCGATACCTATCTGCCAAAACTGGTACGTGCCGGAAAACGTGTAGCTATCTGTGAACAGCTGGAAGACCCTAAACTGACCAAGAAACTGGTTAAACGCGGCGTTACCGAGCTGATAACTCCGGGTCTGACAATGGGCGACAGTGTTTTGAATGCCCGCGAAAACAACTTTCTGGCAGCGCTGACTTTCGGAAGTAATCTGACCAGATCCAATACCTATAATAATAAGAGCTACAGTGCTCAGGTAGGACTGGCTTTACTGGATATTTCGACCGGAGAGTTTCTGGCTGCCGAGGGAACCTACGATTACATTGACAAGCTGATTGCCAACTATGCCCCCAAGGAAATGCTTTTTCTGAAGGGTATGAAGAATCTGTATCAGGAGCATTTCACTACGCATCCGTACTGTTATGAACTGGAAGATTTCTATTTCAGTTACGATAACGGTCGGCGCAGTCTGTTGGATCTGTTTCATACGCAGAACCTGAAAGGATTCGGAATCGATGAAATGTATCTTTCCATTACTTCGGCAGGAGCAATACTAAGATATCTGGATGCTACCCAGCACAAGAATATCCGGCATATCACTTCCATACGCCGCATCGACAATGAAGCCTATATGCGTCTGGATAAGTTTACGGTACGCAGTCTGGAACTTGTTTATCCGATGAACGAAGGCGGCCGTTCTTTACTGAATGTAATTGACAATACCACTACCCCGATGGGCGGCCGTCTGATGCACAGGTGGATTCTGTTCCCGCTGATTCATGCCGAAAGTATCCGTGAACGCCTGAATATCGTGGAGTATTTCTTCCGCGATCCGGAAGCAGCAGATGTTATTGAGGAAAGCCTGAAACGGCTGGGCGATATGGAGCGTATTGTGGCAAAGGTGGCTGTAGGACGCGTTACTCCGCGTGAAATAGTACAGCTGCGTGTTGCCCTCGAAGCGCTGAAAGATATTAAGGAAGCCTGTCAGAATGCCGATCTGACCCAGTTGCAGAATATCAGCGAACAGATCAATACTTGCGATCGGATTGCAGAACGTATTTATCGGGAAATAGAGCCGGAACCGCCTGTACAGATCGGTAAGGGAAGTGTGATTCGTCCGGGTGTTAATCAGGAACTCGACGAGTTGCGGACCATTGCCTATTCCGGAAAGGATTATCTGCTGGATCTGCAGCAGCGTCTGTCGGAGGAATACTGCATCCCGTCGCTCAAAGTGGCTTATAACAGTGTGTTCGGCTATTATATTGAGGTCCGCAACACGCATAAGGATAAGGTTCCTGCCGAATGGATCAGAAAACAGACTCTGGTCGGAGCCGAACGCTATATCACACAGGAACTGAAAGAGTATGAGGAAAAGATTCTGACTGCCGAAGATAAGATTCTTTCGCTGGAATCACAGATCTATCAGGATCTGCTGAAGGCTCTCGAAGAATATATTCCGATTATCCAGATTGATGCCCAGCTGATGGCACGCTTGGATTGTCTGCTGTCTTTCAGCAGGGTTTCGGCACGTTATCATTATGTACGTCCGGATATTGATGACAGCATGGAAATTGATATCCGTCAGGGACGGCATCCGGTCATTGAGCGACAGATGCCGTCCGGAGAATCGTATGTTCCGAATGATGTTGAACTGTCGTCGGACGATA
>JAGBQS010000039.1 GCA_017632695.1 Bacteroidales bacterium | reverse complement strand
CACTTTCGGTTCTGCCTTTACAAGAAAGTCGAACATGGCTTTATAAAAACCGAAATATCTGAATTTGTTTTGGTTGATTGCAACATATGTCGGATTCGGTGTAGCATAGAACGAAACCAACTTACTGTATGCTTTGATGAAATCGTCCACCTGTTCGGTGATGGAGATGGTATCGTTCTCGTTCACAATCGGGATAACGCCCTGTTCGAGCATCGTTTCCATACACCGCTGCTGGTTCTCACGCTGATCGGGGGTGCTCAGTCCGACCTTGGTGGTCAGAACCTGTCCGCACATGATGCCCCATTCGCGGAAGAACTCGTAGTATTTGTCAATCAGCTTGGTCTGACCTACGGCACTGAAAAGCTGACGCTGCTGGACCTCGTCGATTTGTGAGATGTCAACCTGTCCTTTCAGCAGGCTTCGACCGAAGGCGACAGCTCCGCTTGAGACCAATACTATCTGTACACCCTGTTTGTAAAGGGTGGCAATCTGATCCACCAATGCCGACATCCGGGTCAGGTCCAAACTCCCGTCTTTGCGGGTCAATACATTACTTCCGATTTTGACTGTGATTCGCATATACTTCTTTTTTGACGGGTGCAAAAGTAAGAATTTTTTTTCTAAAACACAAGGAAATTTTTGTTAATTGTGCAAAAATGATTGTCTGCGGTGCGAATTTGTGACAAAAATTTGGCGTTTTCGGGGATAATTCGTAATTTTGCGCGTGAGTTTTTAAACGAATGTCTCATTTATACGGTCTAAGAAAATGAAAAAACTTTACTATTTGCTGATTTGTCTGGTAGTGTCCTGTTCGCTCACCACATTCACCTCCTGTTCTTCGGACGAAGAGGAAGAAATCATTGACGACGTTACCATCGAGCAATACAAACAGAATATTGTCGGAACCTGGAGAATGGATGGCACTCAGGAGTATTGGCGTTTTGATGCCATGGGAGGCGGTAGCGTTGCATACGGCGAGAACTGGGATCAGGCCGAAGACGTGAACGAAGGCGAAGGAAATCAGTTCCAGTGGAGCATTAACTCGAACGGCCTGATGGTCATTTATAAGATCGGCAGTTCGTATAGCGATCCCGAACCGGATGCGCCTTACACCATCAAGAGCATCACAAGTACCAAGATGCACTGGGTAACCAGCTCGAACGTACAGCAATCATTTACAAAGGTGAAATAAATAAACTGTAATCATGCGCCGACCGGTCAAAATTACTTTAATCTCGCTCGCCAGCCTTTTGGCCGTGCTTGTCATCGCCGTTGTGGTGGTGAGCCAGATTGTGTTCAATAAGGACCGTCTGACTCCGATTGTAAAGGATTATGCGGCCAAGTATGTAACTTGCGAAACTCAGATTGGAGACATTGAACTGACATTTTTCAGCAGTTTCCCCAATGTTGCCATATGTCTGAATGAGGTAGCCATCATCAATCCGCTGGAAGGTGCGCCTAATGATACGGTTCTGCACATCCGGCGTATGTATGCCGAACTCGATGTGATGGATTACCTGAAACATGATAAGGTAACTGTTACCGGGTTTACGCTCGATGATTCGCAGGCTAATCTCTTTGTTCGTGCCGATTCGGTTACCAACTACGATATCGTGACGATGGAAGCTTCGGCTGAAGAGGATACGACCGGCAGTTCTGCCCTCGACCATATGTCGCTGCATAACATTGAAATCCGGCATTTGAGTGCCACAATGGTTGATATGACGAACCGGATGGAGGCCCGTTGCCGGAACGTGAACCTTTCGCTCGATTCCGATGCTTCGCTGAAGAACCTGACCGGAAGCGGAAATGTTGATCTGGAGGTCGACGAAGTGTATTACAGTGATACCTTGAACTATGCCTCGATAACTAATCTGAAACTTAAGAAGAGCCGTCTGTCGTACGATGGCAAGGATGCTGCCATAAAGGTTCCGCAACTGGATATCGAACGCCAGGAGTACCTTTTGAGCGGCGATCTGTCGCTGTTGGCCGAAATCTGGGGTATGGCTCTCGAAGATATCAATCTGGAATGGAAGGACGAGCGTCCGTCGCTGACGGGTACTACCGCTCTCGATTCGGCAGAAGTGCGCCTGGGCTCCGAAGACCTGATGTATGTGACTACAGGTCGTGTAGATATCGATATGCCTGTGACCAGTACATCTGAAGTATGGACTACTCAGGCTAAAACGTCTATCCGTCAGCTGACGTTTGCAATGGACAGTCAGGGAACCCTGGCCGATCACTTGGACATCGAGACTTCGTTCACGGCATCCTCATCGAGCGATTTTACCGATTTTACGGTGAAGGACATGAAGACCCGTGCAGGCAGCCAGCAGTTGGAAGGCGACGTGCATGTCAATATTGCCGACTCTACGGTGCTGAAAGCTGAGGTGAATCTCTCGTTGGGCGCTACAACCTTGGGAGAACTGCTGGCGATGGTTCCGGCTGCATACAAGGATGCCCTGAAGGGAATGCAGATGGATGCCCGTCTGGATGCGACCCGGGTACAGGCTGACTGCGAGGTGAGGGGAGAAAAGTTCGCTCTCAGGAACGCAAAACTGAAAACAGGTGTCCGCAGCCTTGATTATAGCGATGATACAAACCTTGCAGCAGAGTTCGACGATTTGTCGCTCGGTATTGATTATCCGGCAGGCGTACGCGGTAACCAGATTGAAATCACCAGCGTGCTGAAAGGTCTGAAGGTGAGTCAGATTTCTGATTCGGCCAAGTTACAGGCGGTTGTGCCGCAGGCTACCTTCCAGACGTTGGTGCGCGATGATGTGATTGACGGTAAAGACCCGCGTCTGGCTTTGAAGTTCGATGTGGCTGACCTTGATGTGCAGATGGACGATACCATCCATTTGCAGACCGATGGTCTGAAGGGTTCGGCCGATGTGGATATGCGCAGTATTCCGAACTGCATTAAGATTGATACCAAGACCTATTTGGAAGCTCTGAGTGCACAGATGGGACAGACTATGACCGGCTCAACAGGCGCCATTGGTCTGAATCTGCTGGCTGTTTACGATGAGAAACAGACGGATGTGCTCGACATGCTTTCACCGGAAGCCACCTTTACGCTTAACAACGGACTTTTCCAGGTGGAGGGAATTCCGTACCCCATCCAACTGCCGGCTGTTTCTGCTTCGTTCAATAAGGATCAGGCAACGCTTTCCCAATGTCAGTTGAATATCGGTAACAGCGACCTTGGACTGAAAGGCGTAATCAGCAATATCAATGCTTATCTGAAGAATCAGGCACTGTTGAAAGGTGAGCTTGATCTGAACAGTAATATGGTTGATGCCGCTCAACTGATGGATCTGGCCAGCGGGTTCGGTGCCGACAGTACGGATGTGGAAGAAGCCGGCAGCCCGGTTACAGAGCAGTCTCCGGCTACTGATCAGACAGCTTCGGTCATGCCTGACACAACTGCTGCAGATCCGTTTATGGTGCCTAAGGACGTGTCGTTTGTTGTGAATACTAACGTCAGGACGGTTGCCTTCAACGAAAACCGTTTCAATGATGTCCGGGGTATGCTGACCTGCGAGGATGGTGTGCTGGTTCTCGAGCAGATGGGCTTCACCAGCAAGGCTGCCGATATGCAGCTCACGGCTTTGTACAAGTCGCCCCGTCGGAACAACCTCTTTGTAGGCTGGAACTTCCACCTGCTGAACATCGATATTGCCGAGATGATCCGGCTGGTACCCGAAATCGATACCATCGTACCGATGCTGAGCAGTTTTGCAGGTAAGGCCGAGTTCCATCTGGCTGGCGAGTCGAATCTGTTTGCCGACTATTCGCCCAAGATGTCCACCCTGAAGGCGGTGGCAGCCATCGAGGGCAAGGATCTGACCGTTCTTGACAGCGAGACATTCAATACCATCAAGAAGTACCTGTTCAAGGAAAGTACTACGAACCGTATTGATACCTTGTCGGTCGAAATGGCTGTGGCACGCAAGAAGATGACGCTCTATCCGATGCTGGTGGGCTGGGATAAGTACGAGGCCATCATTGCAGGCAATCACACCATTGTCGGTGCCATGCCTTTTAACTACAACATTTCGATTACCAAGTGTCCGCTGGTGGGTGGTCATTTGGGACTTGATATTACCGGCAATCTGGATGATGTTGACAACATATCCTTTAAGCTGGGTTCTTGTAAGTATGCCAACCTCTATCGGCCAGAGCGTCGAAACGTGACACAGTCGCAGACCCTCGAACTGAAGAAGCTGATCAGTACGTCTCTGAAACGTACGGTTAAGACAGAATAACCATTTACACATTATTTATATATAAAATCTTACTTTGTATGAAACGTGATTCACTCGTTTTTGGCTACATCGCTGAAGAGCGTGCCCGCCAAATGAAAGGTATTGAACTGATCGCATCAGAGAACATCGTCAGCGATGAGGTGCTTGAAGCTATGGGTTCTGTTTTGACCAACAAGTATGCCGAGGGCTATCCTGGCAAACGCTATTATGGCGGTTGTGAGGTAGTCGATAAGGTTGAGCAGCTTGCCATCGACCGTCTGAAGGAGATTTTCGGCGCCTGCTGGGCCAACGTTCAGCCTCACTCGGGTGCGCAGGCCAACGAGGCCGTTCTGGCTGCCGTCCTGAATCCCGGCGACACGTTCATGGGTCTGAATCTGGCACATGGCGGACACCTTTCACATGGCTCGTCTGTTAACAGTTCCGGTTTGCTGTATCATCCGGTTGCCTATAACCTCAACGAGGAAACGGGTCGCGTTGATTACGATGAGATGGAGCGTCTGGCCCGCGAGAACAAGCCTAAACTGATTATCGGTGGCGGTTCTGCTTATAGCCGCGAATGGGATTATGCCCGTATGCGCCGTTTGGCCGATGAGGTCGGTGCCATCCTGATGATTGATATGGCCCATCCAGCCGGTCTGATTGCTGCCGGTCTGCTTGAGAATCCTGTCAAGTACGCACATATCGTTACTACCACTACCCATAAGAGTCTGCGCGGTCCTCGCGGCGGCGCTATCATGATGGGCGTGGATTTCCCGAATCCAAAGGGTATCAAGACTCCTAAGGGAGAAGTTAAGATGATGTCTGCCTGCCTCGATTCGAGTGTCTTCCCGGGCACACAGGGCGGTCCGTTGGAGCATGTCATTGCCGCTAAGGCCGTTGCCTTCGGTGAGATTCTGCAGCCCGAATGGAAGCAGTATGCCGCACAGGTAAAGAAGAATGCAGCTGTTTTGGCCGAAGAACTGAGTAAGCGCGGTTTCAAGATTATTTCAGGCGGTACCGACAATCACTCTATGCTTGTCGACCTCCGTTCCAAATATCCGGATCTGACCGGTAAGGTAGCCGAGAAGGCTCTGGTTGCTGCCGATATTACTGCAAATAAGAATATGGTTCCTTTCGACAGCCGTTCGGCTTTCCAGACTTCAGGTATCCGTTTGGGAACTCCTGCTATTACCACCCGTGGTGCCAAGGAGGATCTGATGGTGAAGATTGCTGCCTGGATCGAAGAGGTCCTCAACGATCCTGAGAATGAGGCTGTTATCGCTAAGGTACGCGGCGAGGTGAATGCCACAATGGCTAACTATCCTTTGTTTGCTTATTAATTAAGTTGCCCATCAGGCCTGCAATGCTTATATTTTACGAACAAGGTGCGTCTTCAAGATGGCACCTTGTTTTCTTTTTTCTGGTGTCACCATGTTTCGTTTTTGTGTCCCTTTG
>JAGBQS010000005.1 GCA_017632695.1 Bacteroidales bacterium | reverse complement strand
TTGGTGGGATTGTAATAAGAAAAGTTGCCTAACATAATCTAGTTATAGTTTATTTACAAGTTCTATCACTTTCTGCTTTGTCTCATCGGTCTTCTGTTCATCGAGTTTAGCGGTGACAACGCCTATGTCTTCATAGCCGCAGAAGCCGGCGATAAGTTTGTATTCGGCGATGGCAGCGTCATAAACGCCTGGCGAATGCGACGACAACAGCAACGCGGTCTTCTTCACGTTGGCGGGCTTCATCAAACTGTAGAAACGCTGAATGGGTGCCTGAATCTGGGCACTAAGCGTGAAGTAGTAGATGGGCGATGCCAACACCAAGACCTCAGCTTGGGCCAAGAGTGGATACAACTCCTGCATGTCGTCCTTCTGGATGCACTGGCCGTTGCCCTTTGTGTGACAGTACTCGCAGGCCAGGCAGCCCGCAATCTTCTTTTTGGCTACGTTCACCAGTGTTACTTCATGACCTGCTGCCTCGGCAGCCTTTCTGTACTCTTCCGCCATCCAGGCGGTGTTGCCATTGGCTCTCGGAGAGCCCTGTAAAATCAGAACTTTCATAATTGTGTTTGTTTATCTCGATAACTCCAAATGAAATATTACAGACAATTTGAAATGGCGGTTCTCACCTTGGCCGAAAGGGTGTCGTAAGTGGCGGCCTCATCGGGCATGATGGGCGGCAGATACTTGACGTGCACCTTGTAGGGGCGTGGGAACTTGGTATGCTTGGGCATGGCCTTGTAGGCACCGTTGATGCAGACAGGAATGATCGGGACGTTCAGCTCCTTGGAGAGGATGGCGAACATCTTCTTGAAGTCGCCCACCAGACCGTCGGGTGTGCGCGTTCCTTCGGGGAAGATAATGATGTTCTTGTTCTGCTTCAGCGCTTCGCCCAGTTTCTGGATGGATTTCTTCAGGTTGCTGGGTTCCATCACAATCACGTTGTGGCGTTTGGCCATCCATTCAACATATCCGCGATGCACATGCTGCTCCTTGGCATAGAAGTAGGTGTTCAGAATGGTCTTTCGGGGCAGGAAGCCCATTACAAACAGACCGTCGAGGAAACTCTGGTGATTGGCCGCCAGAATGAACGGACTTTGCTTGGGAACGTTCTCCAGACCCTCCTGCGTAACACGGAAGTACAGTTTGCAGAAGGCCAGGAAAGTCTTGGCATAGAACACGCCCGAGCGCCAGCACTGAGGCAGTTCCAGCTTGTGCGTGTCCTCGGTCAGGATGCTGTGCCAGTCGGTCTTTTCGACCTCGATGCGCGTCTTCGAGTCGGCCACGTAGGTAGCCATTTCCGTAATGTTCTTGAACTTCGAGATCTGGTCGGCCGTAATTTCCATGCCGAAGGTCTGCTCCAGGAAGCCTTGCAGGCCGACGCGGTCCAGAGAGTCGAAGGCCAGATCGGTCTCGATGTTGTCCGTAGGCCGGACCGCGCAGTGCTTTTCCGTACGGATGTACTGTTTGATGACCTTGTATTCGGGGAAGGCAGGCTCGATGATTACCTCCTGAGCCTTGTTGTCGTGATGCTCGCCCGAAAGCAGCAGTGCCGGCAATTTGAAGCGCTGCAGCTTCTCTAAACGGGTACGGGGCAGTTCGCCGCGGTACACAAACAGGTTCATCAGCTTCTTGTACGGAGCCACCGTCTGGTTGTACACCTCGAGCACTTCGCGTTTCAGGATTTCCTCGACCTCCGAATCGTTCAGGTTCCCGGCCCAGGCAGGTTGCGGCACGATGATGGCGCGCAGCATGTCCACATCCTGAATCACGCCTGCTTCCTTGACGTAGTCGGTGTACTGCTCGATCTTCTGTTCGATTTCGCTCGGATTGATGTTCTTGCCGTTCGAGAGGACGATGATCTCCTTGCTTCGGCCGGTGATGTAAACGCGTCCGTGATCGTCGAAGTAACCCAGGTCGCCGGTATGCAGCCAGCCTTCCGAGTCGATGACCTGCGCCGTTTCTTCAGGACGGTTGTAGTAGCCCTGCATGACGTTAGGCCCCTTGCAGCAGAGTTCGCCGTTCACAAACTTCACCTGCATGGCAGGCATCGGCAGACCCACACAGCCCGGCTTGATGTCGTCCGGACGGGTGAAGGTAATGAGCGGAGACGTCTCGCTCATGCCGTAGCCCTCCAGGACGTGCAGACCCAGCGTCTTGAGTCCGACGCCGATCTCGCGGTCGAGGGCAGCGCCGCCGCTCACCAGATACTTCATGCGTCCGCCCATCTTGACCTGTACGCTGTGGAACACCAGCTTGCTCAGCCAGTCCCACTGAAGGAAGCGGCAGATGCCGAAGATGCCTTTGGTAATAGGGTTGGCATTGATGACCTTCATGACGCCGCTGTAAAGCATTTGCCAGAGGCGCGGTACGCCAACCATAATCGAGACTTCGCCTGTGCGGAGGGTTTCCATCAGGTCGGTTGCCGACATGGACGGACACACCGTAACGCCTCCACCCACCAGGAGCGGAGCTACGACGGTGCCCATGAGGGGCAGCACATGATGCAGGGGGAGGAGTATGAGTGTGCGGTATTCCGGACGGAAAATGCGGACGTCGACGCTTACGGCATTCACAACCGAAACGATATTGCCGAACGACAGTACAACGCCCTTGGGCGACCCGGTGGTGCCCGATGTGTAGATGATCAGGCAGACCTTATTGAGGTCCGGCTCGATGTGTGCCGGCCGGATTCCGTCGGGCAGGGGAGCGCGTTCGTAATCGTCGATAACAAAGACGGGCAGCTGCTGGCCGGCTTCGGCCATAGCCTGTTCGGCAATCTCCTTTTTCTGAGCGGAGGTCCAGATGCAGGACGGAGTACAGTCTTTCAGAATATACGCCACATCGTGTACCGTCGATGCGGCATCCACGGGAACGGCAATGGCATCGTGCTGCCAGATGCTGTAGAGCGCATAGAGCCAACCTTCGCGGTTTTCGCTCAGAATCAGACATTTTTGTCCGCTTTCAAGCGGAGTGATATCGTGAAATTGTGTGAAGCGTAAAAGCAGTTCGCTGAAACTTACGCGGTGCTGGCCTGCTATGATGGCCGTTTTTCCGAAGTCCTTGACCAGATTCATATCTTATTCAGATTTTTACTTTGGGAACTGATAACTCCTTGGGATTATGGTGCTCCTTGGGAACATGGTACTCTTATGCACATAGTACCGCGGCAAAGTTAAGAACTTTCTTTCAAAAATCCAAAAATTAGACCGTTTTTCAGGCTTTTTTGTCTGAATAACGGTCTAAAATACCTAAAAACAGGATAAAAGGCTTAAAAATCGCGACCTCCGCCGCCAAAGTCGTCACGTTGCGGAGGCATGCCGCCACCTATGCTGTTGCCGCCCTGTTCCGTGCGGTTACTGCGCTGGCGCATGTTGCCTTCCTGGTTGCCCGGACGCGGTCCGCGCTGTCCCATTTTGTTGAAGCGGATGCTGGCTCCCACCAGGAAGTACTGGCCCAGAACGGTTGTCTCGCGGTCGGTAAGCGAGGTGGCCGTCACGCTGCGCGAAAGGGCTGTTTTCTGCTGGAGGATATCGAAGACCTTCACGAAGGCAGTCATGTTCTTTTTGGTCAGGAAGGTGCGCGAAAGCTGGGCGTTCCAGATGCTCTGGTTGCGCGTCAGCCCCGAGCTGTAACCCCTTCGGCCCGTGTAGCGGAAATCCGAACTGACGGTAAAGTCGTAGGGCAGGCGTGCCGTCAGGTTGGTGACGAAGCCGAACTGATGGGTGGTACCCAGATTGCCCGAGCTGACAATGGTGGCCTCCGTGTAGCCGATGCTGTAGTTGCCCCGGAGTTCGATGTTCAGTTTCTCGCCCCGATAGGCGATGCCTGCCTGTTCGCTGCCCGAGTAGGTGCGGGTGTGGTTCAGCAGGGCATCCGTACTCTTGATGGAGGCGTAGCCCTGATTGTCGCGATAGCCCAGACTGGTGTTCGAGGTGACATACCACAGGTTATCGTAGAATGGCCACGAACCGCGGAAATAGCCGTTTACGTTCCAGTTGCCCAGTCCGGCCACGTTGACCGACATGGTGGTATCGTTGCGCAAATCCTCGCTGTACCAGCGCTTGGAACAGATGCTGTTGAAGGCTGCATTGGCTGTCAGGCCGCCCTCGATGGAGGCGTATGTCTCCTCGTTGAACGAACGGTAGCGGGCCTCGAATTTGGTGCTGTACGACGGGTCCAGATCCGGATTGCCCAAGCTGACGTGCGTAGCCGAAGTCTGGTTCTTGCGTGCCTGCAGCTGGTTGATGGACGGCTGCTGGGTCTCGCCGTTCAGCACGATGCGCAGGTTCTTGCGCCGGGTCCAGTTGTAGCGGTATTCAATACGCGGAGCATAATTCACATAGTGGCGGGTATAGTCGCGCGAGTGGTCGTAGGCATCCTCGTATTTCTGCGACTGCGGGAGGAAGTCAATGCCCGCCGAGAAGTTGTACATGTCCGTCACCTTGCGGTAGCTTGCCGTAAAGGTATAACTGATGTTCCGCGTATGCGTGTCGCTGTTATAATCGTTGTTCGATTTTTGTCCGATGCTGTCCGACCAGGCGTCTTCCGTCTTGTCCCAGAAGTGGTAAATCTGTTTCGAATAGCGGTTGTTCACATTGGCGGTGGCCGAGAGTTCGAGGGTCTGCCGTTCGGCAATCGGTTCGAGGTGGGTGAGGCGGACGCGGAACGTCCCGCTATGGCCGTCTTCGGCCTGCCATTGGTTGATCAGCGTGTCGCGGCTGGTGACGGGCACATTCTGGGTAATGTCTCCGTGACGGTCGAAGGCGGCGTATTCATCGTCGTAAGTAGTAAAGGAACGCGTGTACTGGTCGCCCTTGTTCACCCATTCGCTGTAGCTGAGGGTCAGGCTGGTACGGCGTCGGCCGATGCTGGTCCTTTTGGCAAAGCTGTACGTGGTACTCAGGTTGGCCGAGAAGCCGTTCTGTTCCATCTCGTTGCGCCGCTGGGTCTGCGAGATGTAGATCGAATCCTCGTAGTAGTGATGGCTGTCGCCGTAATCGGAGGTTTCGGTATGGTTGAAGTTGAAGCCCGGGCTGACCTGGATGCGATGCTCGCCCTCCTGGATGTTGCCCCACGATTTCTCGAACTTCAGGCCGAACTGCACGTTCTGGCTTTTGTTGTTGCCGGTGTTGTAGCTGTCGGTCAGGGTATTGCCGGAACTCAGGTAATTGATGCGGTGGCTTTTGGAGTATTCGTCCTGATCGCTTCCGCCGTACAGGATGTTGCCCGACAGGCCGAGCGGCGTGTTCTGGTCGCGCATGCGGTTGCCCTCGTCGTAGCCCAGATTCAGACCCACGCTCCAGGAGGTGTTCAGTCCGTCGCCCCTGCCGCCGCTCCTGCGGTTTCCGCGCATGGAACTGTTTTGCAGCAGACGGTCGCCCAGATCGCCGAAGCCGGCATTATTGGTGTTGTTGACGTTCATGACCAGCGCGTTCTGGCTGTTTCCGCGAAAATATCCGACGATTCCCTTGGTCTCAAAACGATCGTCGATGTCGCGTCCCAGACCCCAGGCACCGGCTGCGTTTCCGAACCATCCGCGACGCATTTTCGGCTTGAGTTTCAGGTTGATGACCTTGCGGCGTTCGCCATCGTCGATACCCGTCAGACGCGCCTCTTCCGTCTTCATATCCACCACCTGGACGGACTCCAGCATGTCGGCAGTCAGGTTCTTGGTGGTGACTTCCATGTTCGAGCCGAAGAACTCCTTGCCGTCCACATATATCTGCTGCACGTTCTGGCCCTGTGCTGTAATGGTTCCGTCGGTATTCACCTCCACGCCGGGCAGACGCTTCAGGAGATCCTCGACCGTAGCGTCAGGCTGCGTCTTGTAGCTGTCGGCATAGTACTCGATGGTGTCCTCGCGGATCAGCAGCGGGGGCGGAGTGGCACTCACAAGCGCTTCGCCCAGAATGCGGGCATCTTCCTGCATATATACGTCTTTCAGGTCGAATTCCTTCTCCTTCGGGCGGACGTTGATCTGTTTCGTTACCGTCTGAAAACCGATGTACGAGGCCACAATCAGAATCTTGGCAGGATGCTTGGACGTGCTGTTCACGCGGCTGCTGGCAACGGTAAACAGACCTTCCTCGTCCGTATAGGAACCCATCAGGAAAGTGGAATCGGGCAACAGAAGCAGACGTACTGTGGCACCCGCCAAAGGGGTGTCGTCGGTAGCAGAGGCCAGACGGCCCTTAACTGAAACATAGGCGAAGGCTGCACACTGGCTTAACAGCAGCAGCAAGACGAGCGAAAGGCCGCGGACGAGGTTATCCTTACAGTTCATGATGATCGGGTTGTCAATGGGTCAAAATGGGGGGTAAAAAATTGCAATTTGTCTTTTTGACATAGCGATTCGGGAAAGGTTTAAACTTTTTTAAAATTTTTTTTTGGTTTTTCTGCAAAATGTAGTTATCTTTGCACGCAAATTGACCGATATGATAAAATCATTGCAAGGAATCACTCCTAAGATTGGTGAAGGCAGTTTCGTGGCCGAAACGGCAGCAGTCATTGGCGATGTAGAGATGGGTAAGGGCTGCAGCATCTGGTACGGAGCCGTGCTGCGCGGCGATGTGAACCCCATCCGCCTGGGCAACCGGGTGAATGTGCAGGACGGAGCCTGTCTGCATACCTCGCTGGAGTGCGATGTGCGCATAGCCGACAATGTCACCATCGGACACAACGCCTGTGTACACAGTGCCCGCATTGAGAGTCACGTGCTGATCGGAATGGGCGCTACGGTGCTCGACGGCGTACACATTGAGTCCGGATCGGTGGTGGCAGCCGGTGCGCTGGTGCTTGGAAAGACCCAGATCGGACCGGGCGAACTGTGGGGCGGCGTTCCTGCGAAGTTCATCAAGAAGCTGAGCCCGGAAGCCATCGGCCGGATCATCGAAGAAGGTTTGCGGCACTATGATTACTGGCGCGATGAATACCTGAAAGAAGAAACGCCGGCCGATACCGGCAATATCCCTCCGGATGATTTAACTAACCCCAATAAAACACAAATCTAAAATCTAAGTACTATGTTAGTCATGATTATCGAGCTGCTGGTGGTTCTGCTGGCGCTTTACGTAGGTTCCCGTTATGGAAGTCTGGCACTGGGTGCCATTTCAGGCATCGGCCTGTGTATTCTGGTCTTCGGCTTCCAGATGAAGCCCGGTACGCCTCCCACCGATGTTATTTACATCATCATTGCAGCCGTAACGTGTGCAGGCATGCTGCAGGCTGCCGGCGGTATGGACTGGATGATTCAGGTGGCCGAAAAGATGCTGCGAAAGCATCCGGATCACATCACTTTCCTGGCTCCGCTGTGTACCTTCTTCCTGACCGTGTTTGTAGGAACCGGCCATGTGGTTTATACCCTGATGCCCATTATCTGCGATATTGCCCTGAAGAAAGGCATCCGTCCGGAACGTCCCTGCGGTGTGGCTTCGGTAGCCAGTCAGGTAGGTATTACCTGTTCGCCCATTGCGGCTGCTGTGGCTTCGTTTGTCACCATTTCGTGTGCCAGCGGTTTCGAGATCAGCAACCTGCAGGTTATCGCCGTAACCATTCCCGCCTGTCTGTGCGGCCTGATGGCAGCTGCGGCCTGCTCGTATAAGCGCGGTCTGGACCTCGACAAAGACCCCAAGTTCCAGGCCCGTTGCCAGGATCCCGAGCAATATAAGTATATGTATGGAAGCACCGTTACCCTGCGCGATAAGGAGATCTCGAAGGAAGCCAAGCGTTCCGTTTATATCTTCCTGGGCGCCCTGGGTGTCATCGTGCTGTTCTCCATCCTGCAGATTCTGGCCAATGTAACCGAGAATCCGGCTCTCGATATTCGTCCGATGTTCGCAACAGGTAAGCTGGATGCCGACGGTCAGCCGATCTGCAAGCCTTTGGCCATGAACCTGATTATCCAGATTGTGATGATAGCTGCTGCTGCCTTCATGATCCTGTTTGCCAAAGCACAGCCCAAGAAGGCCGTTTCGGGTGCCGTATGGCAGTCCGGTATGGTGGCTGTAGTGGCCATTTACGGTATTGCCTGGCTGGCCGATACCTATTTCAGCAACTACATGACCGAGATGAAGGAAGGTCTTGGCGGTATTGTTTCCGAGTATCCGTGGAGCATCGCCCTGGCGTTCTTTGCCGTTTCCGTACTGATCAACTCGCAGGGTGCCGTTGTGGTTGCCATGCTTCCGCTGGCCTACAGCCTGGGTCTGCCCGGTCCTGTTCTGCTGGGCCTGCTGCCATCGGTTTACGGTTATTTCTTCATCCCGAACTATCCGTCGGATATTGCCACCGTTAACTTCGACCGCTCCGGAACGACCGTTATCGGCAAGTATCTGCTGAACCACTCGTTCATGATGCCGGGTATGGTGAGCGTGATTGTATCGTGCATTGTGGGCTATCTGATTACGATGGTCTTCTATTAAGCAATCTCTAAACAAAACATAATACTAATTATTAAGGTATGAAAGAACTCGAACTGAAGTACGGCTGCAATCCTAATCAGAAGCCGTCCAGAATCTTCATGGAGGGGGATCAGGAACTCCCCATCCAGGTGCTTAACGGTCGTCCAGGCTACATCAACCTGCTCGATGCTTTTAACAGCTGGCAGTTGGTCAAGGAGCTGAAGCAGGCAACGGGTCTGCCTGCAGCTACTTCGTTCAAGCATGTAAGCCCGGCAGGTGCAGCAGTGGGTTTACCGCTTAGCGATACGCTGAAGAAGATCTATTTTACTGACGATTACGAACTGTCGCCGCTGGCTTGTGCATACGTCCGCGCCCGTGGTGCCGACCGTATGTCATCGTTCGGCGATTTCATTGCCTTGAGTGACGTGTGCGATGCCGCTACCGCCAAGCTGATTAACCGCGAGGTTTCGGACGGCGTGATTGCTCCGGGCTACTCGGACGAGGCCCTCGAGATTCTGCGTAACAAGCGCAAGGGCACTTACTGCGTGATTCAGATGGATCCGGACTACAAGCCGGCACCCGTTGAGCGTAAGATGGTATTCGGCGTAACCTTCGAGCAGGGCCGCAACGAAATCAACCTGAACGACGATGCCCTGTTCCAGAACATTCCTACTCAGAACAAGAACATTCCGGCTGAGGCCCGCCGCGACCTTGTGATTGCCCTGATTACGCTCAAATATACCCAGTCGAACTCCGTCTGCTACGTCAAGGACGGACAGGCCATCGGTATCGGAGCCGGCCAGCAGAGCCGTATCCATTGTACACGTCTGGCCGGTAACAAGGCCGACATCTGGTGGCTGCGTCAGCATCCGAAGGTGATGGCGCTGCCTTTCAAGGAGGGCATCAAGCGTGCTGACCGCGATAATACCATCGACGTTTACATCAGCGAGGAGGAGCACGATGACGTGCTGCGCGAGGGTACGTGGCAGAACTTCTTTACGGAGCGTCCGGAGGTGCTTACGCTGGCCGAAAAGAAGGAGTGGCTGCAGCAGCTCAAGGGTGTCAGCCTGGGTTCGGATGCCTTCTTCCCGTTTGGCGACAATATTGAGCGCGCCCATAAGAGCGGTGTGGAGTATGTGGCCGAAGCCGGCGGTTCCGTCCGCGATGACCATGTTATTGCTACTGCCGACAAGTACGGTATGGCTATGGTATTCACAGGCGTACGTCTGTTCCATCATTAATGAGGTTATGAGGTTTTAAGGTTAACTGAGGTTATGTGGTTGTAAGGTTATGAGGTTTTAAGGTAAGTTACCACCGCATTTTAGGGTTCTGGTAAGTTGCCGTTTTAATACTTTTCATTGGTAAATAACCTTACAACTTTACAACCGCAAGACTCAAAAC
>JAGBQS010000038.1 GCA_017632695.1 Bacteroidales bacterium | reverse complement strand
TCTGGTAATGCGCTCCGTTTTTCACGTCATCTGCATAGATGGTTGCTTCGTACTTCTGTCCGGGGGAGAGGAAGTCGAGCGTAACGGTTTTCTTAAAGCCGTTGGCTGCGTTCAGACCGATGTACCAGTCGTCGGAATTCTTATCCTGACGGGCAATCAGCAGATGTTCGCCAACCTCGCAGTCCAGATAAAGAGTTTTCTTCCAGTCGCAGGGAACATCCTCGATGAACTTGAACGCATCCATGTAGGGTTCGTAGTTCTCGATGAGGTCGGCAGCCATCTGAAGCGGGCTGTACATTGTTACATAAAGGGCAAGCTGCCGGCAAAGCGTCGAATTCACCTTGTGCGTCTTGGTCGGATCCAGCTGACTCAGGTCCATGTTGAAGATTCCCGGTGTGTAATCCATCGGTCCGCCGATCAGACGGGTGAAAGGCAGGATGCAGGTGTGGTTCAGCTCATTGCCCACGAATGCCTCGTATTCGGTTCCGCGAGCCGATTCGTTGCCGATCCAGTTAGGGTAGGTGCGGCAGATACCTGTGGGTCGTGTTGCCTCGTGAGCATTCACCATCACCTTATGTTTGGCAGCTTCCTGAATGCAGTACAGGTAATGGTTGTTCATGAACTGACCGTAATGATGCTCGCCGAACGGAATGATGTTGCCCACATAGCCGCTCTTGATGGCCTTGTATCCGTATTTCTCCATCAGGTCGAAAGCCTCGTCCATGTGGCGCTCGTAGTTGCGGACCGACGAAGAGGTTTCGTGGTGCATAATCAGATAGATGCCTTTTTCCCTGGCATAGCGGTTGATGCGGTCGATGTCGAAGTCCGGGTAAGGGGTTACAAAATCGAACACATAGTCCTTCTGGTTGTTGGCCCAGTCTTCCCAGCCGATGTTCCAGCCTTCAATCAGCAAAGCGTCGAAGCCGTGAGCGGCGGCAAAATCAATGTAGCGCAACGCCTTTTCGGTGGTTGCACCGTGACGTCCGTTAGGCTTGACCTTGCTGTAGTCGGTTTCACCCAGTTTCACGCTTGGCAGATCGTCGGTGTACGACCAGGAACACTTGTTGGTAATCATTTCCCACCAGATACCTATATACTTGCACGTGTGAATCCAGGAAGTGTCTTCCAGTTTGCACGGTTCGTTCAGGTTCAGGGTCATACGGCTTGCCAGAATACCTTCGGCATGATCCGATACGATGACGGTTCGCCAGGGAGAAACGCAGGGAGTCTGCAGATGTCCCTTGAATCCTTCGGCATCGGGGGTGAGCCACGAGGTGAACTTATTGGCCGAAGCATCGTACATCAGGTGCATGGTCGAATAGTCGATACAGGCAGCCTCATGCAGATTGATGTACAGACCGTTGTCGGTCTTGAGCTGCAGCGAAGTCTGAACACAGTCCTTTACGGGGGTAGTAGAAGCATTTCCCGCAAAGATATTGGTTTCAGGATCGCGGAAACGGGCAGGAATCTCCGACAGTCGTGTAGTCTGCCAGATATTTTCCTGCGTATCGTAGTCGCCCATAACCCACCAGGCTGTATGGTCGCCGGTCATGACAAACTCGCTCATTTCCTCCACCAGCGTAAAGTAGTTCAGGGCGTTGAATGTAGAAGCTTTGCCCTTTTCCTTCTGAACGCTTTGGGGGAAGTTGTAGCGGAAGCCGAGACCGTCGTCGAACAACCTGAATTCCAGTTGTACGAATCTGTTGGTAGCCTTCTGTTCCAAAAGAACATCCAGTTCGTTGTAATGATTGCGTATTTCCGATTCCTCGCCCCAGACGGGGTTCCAGGTTTCGTCGAAAGAAGTGGTTTCGTGGCGTACTTCCACAAAACCTTTGGTAAAATCCGAAGTGCTTCCCTTTGCCCAGACAGCCGGATCATCCTTTAAAAAGTTGTATTCGCCACGTTCGCGCAACAGGAATCCCAGACGGCTGGGTTTCACAACCTCCTGACCATGATACTTCAGGCTGTAAACAGGCGAACCCTCGCTGTCGGTCGAGAACTGGAGTTCCACCTGTCCGTCGGGCGACGTCAGGCTGTGTCCGTATAAACTTCCGGCCGAAAATGCCAGGAACAGGGCGGGTAATAGAAGTGTTCTCATTTCGTGTTTTTATAGTTTGGTTTTTAATCGTGTCAGTTTGGTTTTCGATGGTGCAAAGATAGGGAGTTTTTGCACATGTTGCGCGTGCTGAAACCAAAATATAAACCGATATAACCAGGTTAGTTGTTAATTATTGCTAATTTTCAAGCACTTACAATTTTGTGCAAATGCCTGAAAATATAAAGCAATTAAAACTCGATAATCAGCGACTGACGGGGTTTCAGTACCATCTGAACAGACAGATCGACTTGTTTTCCGGTAAGTACGTCCCTGCCTTGGGTTGCAGGCAGCACCTCTGCATAGCGTTCCAGGGAGATGGTCTGTTCGGCGTCGGTGCCGTTCATGAAAACGGTTACGCGCTGATTGCCCGACGAGCGGCTGTACACATAGCAGCCGTGCTGGCAGGCAAAGTGTTTCAGGTCGCCCCACTGAACGGCCTTGCAGCCTTTGCGCCAGTTAAGCAGACGCTTTGCGTATTCAAAATATTCCTGCTGCAGGGGAGTCCTACCTTCGGCTTTGAGCGCCTTGGCGGGGAAGTCCTGACGCAGCCATCCGTCGCCGTCCTTTTTGCTGGCAAACATGCCCACTTCGTCGCCGTAGTAAAGTTGCGGAATGCCGCGCAGGGTAGTGATGAGCAGCAATGCCTGCTTATACCTGTTTATATTAGCCGCTTCCTTTTCGGTCGTCTGGAACCGGTCGGTGTCGTGATTGTCCAGAAAAGTCAGCAGATACAGCGGATTGGCATAGATACGGTCGCCGGCAATGTAGTTGTACAGCTTCATGAGACCGAGGTTATAGTCGTTGGTTTCCTCATCGAGTGCCTCCTTCATCAGGTTCAGCAACGGGAAATCCATCACGGTCTTCAGTTCGGAATTGAAGTCGGAGATTTTGGAATCTTTCTGCCAGTAGGCGATGCCGGGAGCGTTGTTGATCCAGGTTTCGCCGGTAATGTTGAATCCGGGATATTCTTTATCGAGGGCAACGCACCAGTCGCGCATCATGTACTTGTCGCAATACGGATAGGTATCCTGCCGGTAGCCGTTCAGCTGTGCATATTCCACCCACCAGATACTGCACTGAATCAGGTAGTCCTTCACCAGCGGATTGCGCTGGTTCCAGTCGGGCATCTGGCGTACAAACCAGCCGTCGACGGTGTGTTCCCGATCCCAGGTGCTGGCGTGCATATCGCCGATAGAAGCCGTTCTGTGCACGCTTTCCTGAAATTCGGTGTTATAGCTGAACCAGTCTTTCTGCGGCAGGTCGGTGAAAAGGAAGTTAGCTGCTCCGCAATGGTTGAACACCATATCCATCAGCACCTTGATGCCGTGTTTGTGGCAGTCGGCCACCAGCTGGCGGTATTCCTCGTTGGTTCCGAAGCGGGGATCTATGCGGTAATAGTCGGAAATGGCATAACCGTGATAGGAGCAGGTACAGTCGTTGATCTGCACCGGAGTAGGCCAGATGGCGGTAATGCCCAGTTCCTGCAGATAATCCAGCGACTGGCTGATACCTGCCAGATCGCCACCGTGCCGGCCGAAGTCCTGCGGATCCAGATAATCAACCTGCGGCTCAACCAGTCCGGGCACGTTGTCGAGTTTCGGGTTACCGTTTATGAACCGGTCGGGCATCAGCAGATAAATGACATCCTGCGGTCCGAACGTCTCAATCTTTTCGCCTGTGCGCGCCTTAATCTCGAAGGGCTGCTTCAGATAGGCTTTCTTCCGGTTGGGTTTTGTCAGGCAGATCTGAAAGGTTTGCGGTTCTGCTTTCTCTACATCCAGATACACGAAAAGATAATTCGGATTCCCGACGCGCTCCACGCTGATAATATCCACATTGCCGGCACCGTCAAGGGTAACGTTGCAGTCGCCGATGTTCTGTCCGTGCAACATGACTTGTATGCGGTTGTACTTCATGCCGCTCCACCAGTTCAGCGGATGCATGTGTTCGAGCTTGGGCGCTGCTGCCTGTGTAGTCAGGGTTGAGAGCAGTAACATCATAAATGATAGAAAAAGTTTTGTTAGTTTCATTGGGACTAAGGTTTCCAAAAGGTAATAATCAGTAAAGTCGGGGCAAAGGTAAGCTATTCTGAAGTAAAAAACAATATTTTTTTCAAAAAATAATCAAAAAAACTGTAAAAATCTTGGATTTTTCTATAAAACGGCCTATCTTTGCGCCCAGTAGAAGCAACAAAAAACACATTTCAGGTACTTGTTCCATGCATTTCCCTGAAAGATTATTACTAACAATAATTCCTATCATACTACACAATTCACATGAAAAAGACGGTATTTTTTTCAGCCCTGAGTCTGCTTGCCCTGTTGGCATATTCCGGTTGCTCGGAAACGGCGCCGGAAAAGAAAATATCAGAATCGTCAGACGAATCTCCCAAAATCGTGATCTACCAGATGCTGGTACGCGTTTTCGGCAACACAAACACCACGAATATTTATAATGGTACACGCGCGCAGAACGGCTGCGGACACATGAGTGATGTTTCATCGGAAGCCCTGCAGTCCATCAAGCGCCTGGGTTGTAATTATGTCTGGTACACAGGCATCATCCAGCAGGCCACCAAAACCGATTGGAGCGAGTACGGCATTCCGCGTCAGCATCCCGCTGTTGTAAAGGGCAATGCCGGTTCGCCTTATGCCATTACCGATTATTATGCCGTGAGTGCCGAGTTGGCCGATTCCGTTCCTGCCCGCAACGAGGAGTTCGTCGAGCTGGTGAACCGTACGCACGAGGCTGGTCTGAAAGTCATCATCGACTTTGTTCCGAACCACGTTGCACGCCAATATCATTCAGTTTGCTGTCCGGAAGGAACCGTCGACCTCGGGTCGGGCGATAAAACCGAATACGCTTTCAATCTGCACAACAACTTCTATTACTTCCCGGGTCAGACCCTGAAATGGACCGAAGTCAGCAACGAGTCTGAAAAGGCTGGTCAGAACATGGGCAATGCCTATGTTGAAACACCGGCCAGAGTGACCGGCAACAATGTTTTCGGCTCGGTAACACCGTCCGTCGACGACTGGTACGAAACCGTCAAGCTCAATTACGGCATCGAATTTAAGCCGGACGGCAGTCAGGTAAAGACCTGGTTGGATAAGGACGGTTCGACGCGCGTCATTCCGGCAACGTGGACGCAGATGTCCGACATCCTGCTGTACTGGTGCGGCAAGGGCGTGGACGGATTCCGGTGCGACGTTTCGGAAATGGTGCCTGTCGAATTCTGGAATTACGGCATCAGTCGCGTTAAGGAAAAATACCCGAACACCCTGTTTATTGCCGAAATCTACAATCCGAAAGCCTATCTGGAATACATCGAAACGGGCGGATTTGATTATCTGTACGATAAGGTGGAAATGTACGATTCCCTCCGCGCAGTGGTCGAAGGCAAGCGCGACATCCTTGCCATTCAGCATTGTGCCGAGTCGCCCACCATCCGCAACCCGAAAATCCATAAACACCGTCTGCACTTCCTCGAAAACCACGATGAGCAGCGTGTGGCTTCGAAGTTCTTCGGACATTCGGCTCAGGCTGGTATTCCGGCTCTGTACATCAGCGTGCTGCTGAACAACAATCCGTTCCTGATTTATTTCGGTCAGGAACTGGGCGAGGAGTCGATGGATAACGAAGGCTTCAACGGCGCCGACGGACGGACCACCATCTTCGACTATTGGGGACTGGAGACCATGAAGACCTGGCACGAAGCAAACTGGGACGAATCCAAACTGCCGCTTTCATACCGGAATATACGCAACCGTTATGAGGAAGTGTTCCGTCTGGCGCAGCTGCCTGTCATCCGCAATGGTGCGTGCATCGACATCACCACACCGGAGATGATCAAAGCCAACGTTTTCGGCTTCAGGCGCAAGGCGGGTGCCCAGGAACTGACTGTATTCTGCAACTTCGGCGACGATCCGTT
>JAGBQS010000004.1 GCA_017632695.1 Bacteroidales bacterium | reverse complement strand
GATCCGTGAATACCAGCGGCCTGAATGGCGACGGTCTGAAGAGAGGCGGCAACGGCGACAGCTGGGGAGAAGCCATGAGCCGTCGCGGAAACGGCTGGAACGAATACGAAGAATAACCCGAAACTCCAGCCTGACCGGACAAACTGCCCGGTCAGACCGGAACAACACAATCCCCGCAACTTGCCAACGCAGGTTGCGGGGATTTAATTATCAATTGTCAATTATCAATTATCAATTAGAACGACCCTGACATGGTCTTCCAGCGCCTGCACATAGGCCAGGAGGCGGCCCTGATGGAAGGCTCGGGTGGGCGAGAGGGGATGCGACATATCGGAGTTGCTGCCGCTTTCGACGCCCAGCAGACGGAGGCCGGAGCCGACACGGACTGTGTAATCCTCCCGATACGAGGGAACCACATTGCCCGAAGCATCCACAGCCTCGATCATCACCAGAGCAACGTCGCCCTTATGCGCAAGGACTTCGGTGCCGGGCGTGAAGCGGATGGCCTTTACCGGTCCGAAGGCAGGAATCGTGTAGCTGGAAACGACCTTCCCTTCCGGGTCCAGACCTTCGGCGCGCAGTTCGGCACGCTGGGCAGGGATGTCCCAGGTGATCTGACCGGTTTTGTCATCGTAAGGCTTAACGTCGCCGAACGGCTCACCGTTCACCAGAAGCCGTGCCTGCGGGGCATTGGTGTAGCACACCACATGCATGGTCCGATCCTGCCGTTCACGGTCAGACTGGCGGTTGCGGCGTCCGCCGTATTCGATGCTTGCGTAAGTGAAAGGCTCGGTTTTCCAGAGGGCTGCGCGGAACCACCCGAGGGATTTGGGCGTTCCGGTAAAGTCCAGCAGGCCGGTGCCCAGACCGCGCGAAGGCCATCGGCCCGATTCGCCCTGATAGTCGAAGCCCGTCCACAGGAACTGTCCGAAGATGAACGGCCGGTCGCGGCAGGCTTTCCATTGCTCGAAGCCCACACCGGTTTCCGAGCCGTAGATGACGCGATCGGGATAGCGGGCATGATCCTCGTCGTAACGGTTCTCGGGATAGTTGTAGCCCACTACATCGAGCGCTGCCGGATAAGTGGTTTCGTTGCTCATCACAACACCCGCCAAGGCACCGGTTACGGGTCGGGAACGGTCGATGCTGCGGACCGCCTGTGCCAGCCGCTGTCCGATCTCTCCGATGCGCTCTGCCCGAGGAAGGGTGGCATCGTAGCCGCCGTACATAGGCTGCTGGATGGTGCTGCCGTCCAGAATGGGATGCGAATACGGGTCGTTCGGGTAATCCACCTCGTTGCCGATGCTCCACAGCACCACGCAGGGATGCGGACGGTCGCGCAGCACCATAGCGGTGACATCGGCCTCTGACCACTCTTCGAAGAAGTCGAAGGAACCCTCGTAAGCCGGTTTGCCTACGTTCCAGCCCTCCAGCCACTTGCGCTTGGGGTGTTCCCATTCGTCGAAGGCTTCGTCCATGACCAGCAGTCCCAGCTCGTCGCAGGCGTCGTAGAAGTCCGGGCTCTGCGGGTTATGACCGGTACGGATGGCGTTCACACCAATCTGCCTGAGCTGCTGCAGGCGGTAGCGCCACACCTCTTTGGGAACGGCGGCACCCAGTACGCCGGCATCGTGGTGCAGGCAGACGCCTTTCATCTTGAGGTTCTGTCCGTTGAGGAAAAAGCCCTCGTTCGGGTCGAAACGCAAATGGCGGATGCCGGCGCGGACGGAGGTGCTGTCGGCAGTCAGGCCATCCTTTTTCAGGGTGCACCACAAGCGGTACAGCGCCGGATTCTCCGTGCTCCAGAGCTGCGGATTGCCGACACTCAGGCGGAAGACGTGTGTGGTGTCGGCATGAGGCAGCAGGTCCGTTTCGGGACTTTGTGCCACCACACGGCCGGCAGCATCGGCCAGCGTGACCTGCAGGGAATAGCCCGATGAGGGGATAGGCAAGGTGGAGGCCGATACTTTCAGGACGGCCTCAGTGCCGGTTAAGGATTCGAGTTCGTAGGTCAGGCCCCACTGAGCCAGATGCGTCCGCGGAGCTTCGATGAGCCATACGTTCCGATAGATGCCGCTGCCGGTGTAGTAGCGGGAATCGGCCTGCCGGCTATGATCGACGTTCACCTCGAGCACGTTCTCGCCTTCCGGATGAAGATAAGGAGTCAGATCGTAGGCGAAACCGACGTAGCCGTTGGGACGGAATCCCAGTTTCCGGCCGTTCAGCAGCACCTCCGAGCGGTTATAAACGCCCTCGAAGTAAATGGTGTAAGTGGCCGAAGGATTGACTGCAGGCAGGGTGAATGTCTTTCGGTAATGTCCGATGCCTCCGGGAAGGTATCCCATGCACGAGGCATAATCCTGACGCGGCTGGGCGGACACGCTCCAGTCGTGCGGCAGGGAGACCGCCTGCCAGGAAAGGCTGTCGCCTTCCAGAGAGAAAAACCAGCCGTCGTTAAACAGCGTTGACGAGCCAAATCCGAGTTGTGCTTTGGCATCCCGCCATCCGGACCCTATCAGCACGAAGGCGGCACAAGTTAGTAAGAGGTGTTTCATAATCGGTGCAAAGATAAGCTATATTGCCGAACTGACCAAATTCCGCACCTATAAAAAACGTTAAATCAGAGCACAATACGCATTTGTATCCAGATATTGTCCTGATGATTGCCGGAAATCTGCTGCAACCCGGAACTGATGGCCGATGTGTGCCGGTAAACGGTCCGCGCGTACTTGGCATCGATGCTGAGATGTTTCCTTATGGTACAGATGAAGGTGCACGTCAGACGTATGCCCTCCCCATACAGCATGGGCAGACCGAATCCGTACAGGATGTTCTTTTCGGACAGATAGAGGCGGCAGTCGTAGTTGTCGGCCCGGAACCAGGTTCCCTGCACGTGGGCCTGTAGCGGGAAGCCGGCCCGTTTCCAGCCGCATGCCTGGCTCAGTGCCCAGCCGGACTGGATGCCACCCGTGTTCTGCGCCGAATACAGACGTCCGTGCAGCTGCGTCTTAAGCGAAAGTCCCGCAGCGGTATTCCGGTTGCAGACGGCAAAGAACGAATGCCGGTAGTACGGGGTCAGGTCGGTGGCGGCATCGGTCAGACTGTTGTTCCTGTATTTGGCCTTGAGGCGGTAGCGGAACGAAAAACTGAAGGGAGCGGGCCGCTCATATTCGTGGCTCGAAGCGTAATTCACCCGGGCCGTGAGTTCGTAACCTTCGGACGGCTGCCAGATGTTGTATTGGGCTTGGGAGAACTGAAAGAAGTCGGCCGTAAGCTGCAGGTCCCACAGACGCGAGAGCGGACCTTCGAGCAGCAGCATTTCGCCCCGTTCGCCCTGCATGGCGCTGCTCTCGCTTACGCTGCTGCCCAGAAGCTGGCGGTAGCGTTTGCTGTATTGCCGGTACAGGACGGTCAGGTTCCAGGCGTCCAGAAAGGAGTATCGGAGGGCATTGACGGTAGCCCAGCCGCCGCGGTCGTCGATGGCGGACTCGCCTTTCATATGGAAATATGTCCAGCGGGCTTCGTAATCGGCCGATCCCTGCAGCAATTGGTGTCCCCGGAAGCAGTTCGTATTGTACGTCAAAAGGGCGCGCTGATAGGTTTTGTCCAGATGCGAGTACAGCACGTTGGCCGAGACGGCATACCATTCCCCGTGACGTCGGACGGTCAGCCCTGCGTGGCTCAGCCAGGCATTCCGCCGTTTGGCAACCTCATTGCGAGTTCGGTGATAGCCGTCGGTAATCCAGCTGGTGAGCGTGTCGTTTTTCAGGGTGCCGTCAATCTGTCGGGCAGAAACGAAGGGTATCAGCGCCCATCGTTCGTTGAGGCGTAAATGGACGGCTGCTCCCTGCATGAAGTTGTCTTCGCTGGCGCTGCAGTGGGCCGTCAGTCCCTTGACGTGCTGAAAGAAACCGGCTGAAGTAAGGTTTTTTCCGAGCGAGAATTGCTGGTTGCACAGCAGTCCGCAGCCCGTTTTGATGCGGTAGTGGCCTAACAGGACCTGCCGGAGCAGGCCGGTCCGGTTCTCGTAAGCGGCATAGGCTGAAAAACTGTCGGCAAAAGGCGGCTTGCAGCTCCATTCTTCGCCGGCGTCTTTATCCAGTACCAGTCCGGCCTGCCACAGGTGCCGGCCCCGGCTTTTTCCCTTGTAGTTGTAGCGGACGGTTTCGTGGCAGGGATCGCCCAGATAGGCTTTGCTTTGGGCGGTCCGGCTGGTGCTCCGGTTCCGGAATCCTGCCCTTCGGTTCAGGCACTGGTCATAGCGGACAATCACGTTATGCCGGCCGCTCAGCTGCTGCTGGGCCTCGGCTTCGAGCAGACGCAGCCAGGCCGCTTCGCTGAGTTCATCGACATCGCTCAACGACAGTATTTCGTCGGCTTCCTGTGCCAAAACGGGCGGCACAACCGTTAAAAGAAAGGCAATTATCGAAAGAAAGACGCGTAAATTCATGCTATATAATAAAAAATGAGTATCTTTGTCCCCGATAATTCATGAATCAGGCCTGATGAAGAAACTCCTTATCCTTCTGTCCCTGCTGCTGCTTTTTACTGCGCTGCCTGCGCAGCGCATTCATTATAGGAATGAGGATGGCGTTGAAGTCCTGCCTGCCCAGATTGACCCACAGACCGGCGATACCATACCGGTGGTGGTGCTGAAAAATCTGTATTGTTTCAATCGGAAACGGTTCAAAGGAGCGAAATTTGAACGCAACTACTGGCGTATGGTGAACGACGTGAAGAAAACATTGCCCATTGCCAAGGAAGCGCGCCGGTTGCTGGTGATGGCCTACGATACCTGTCAGGTGCTTACAGATAAACAACAGCGAACGTATTTCAAGAAACTGGAAAAAGAGTTGTGGGCCCAATACAAGCCTCGGCTCATGAAGCTGAACTACCGGCAGGGAAAACTCCTGGTGCGCCTTGTAGACCGCGAATGCAACAAACAGTCCTACCAGATTATCCGGGAATACCTTGGCCGCACCCGTGCCGTGTTCTGGCAAGGTTTCGGCAAGCTGTTCGGTGTGAGCCTGAAAAGCGAATGGGATCCCGACGGCAAAGACAAGGAGCTGGAAGACATCTGTATCCAGGTGGAACAGGGAATGATTTAGCGTTCTCTACCCTTTACCCTTTACTCTCTACCCTTTACTCTCTACTCTTTACCCTCAATTGCCAATTTCCTTACCCTACGATCTTCAGAATATCGGCCAGTTTGTTAACCTCGTCGATATAGCTTTCGATGTAGCGCTGGTGCTTTTCGGCCCAGATGTCCTCGATAGTAATCAGAATACCCGATTCCTCCACATCTCCGAACTCGTTGTTGATAGCCGTACCGAAAGTCTTCATGGTGGGGCTCAGGCACATGTAGGCATTGACCAGTGGCGGGATGTTGTAGCCCAGTTTGCGGCATTCGTTGTTCAGAATCCGATAGTCTTCCTTGAAATCGTTGCCTGTAAAGAGCAACTCCATGGCATGAATGTCAGTGTGGGTTTCCAACGGAGTATAAGGCCATACCAGATGATCCTGATCGGGGAAGTACTTCTGCAGGAAATACAGAATCATGTTGCGTCCGTTCTTCGGATAGCTGGGGTACATGGTGAACTTGCCGTAGTAATAGCGGCAGTTAGGCAGGGCAACGGCCAGAGCCCCCAGTCCGTCCCAAAGATTATCGAGCGTGAACAGCGATTTGGCTCCGGTGCGTGACGATTGATGGTCGACTACCACAAAGGAACGTCCCAGCTCCAGCATATAGGGCAGGTAGTCGCTGATGAAACGTTCTGAGAAATGGAACATGTGCGAGGTAGCCAAAAGCGGCTGTCCCTCCTGATCGAAACGGATATGCGGACCGAAGATGTATCGGTAGCCGCCCAGAATGGCTTCTTCTGAGGGGTCCCAGACAATCAGCTGCCAGTAGGGGTTCTGCATGGTGTCGAACTCATCGATGTCCATACTCTTACCTGTTCCGCCTCCCGCCTCGCGGAAAGCGATTTCGCGTAAACGACCCACTTCCTCCATCAGTCTGGGGCAGTCGTGCGCGGTAAATACATACAGTTCGGTACCGCCTTTGCGGGAATGGCGCAGGAGTCGGGCCTTGGTTGTAAGTTCCTCTTTCAGGATGGACCGATCGATGGGGTCAATAATCTTTTCCATTATGATATGGTGGTTTTATTGTTTCGGGGACGAAAGGGCATATGACTGCTCGCGCAACCATTGGGCCCATTCGGCCGGTGTTTTTGATTTGTCGGTGAAGGTCTGCCACGGAATCGGTTTGCCGATTGTGATGCCGAACGTTTTGTTCCGGGCGGTTTTCATCATTTGCCGGGGCAGCAGGATCAATCCGATGTTGAACTTCATGCCCAACACGCGGCGGAACCATTCCAGTCCGTAAAAGAACAGGGAATTCCGGCCCTTGAAGTGCATGGGAATAATGTCGCGCCGGCTTTCGACGGCCTGCGTAATGACCGACTTCTTCCACTCAATGTCCTGAATGCGTCCGCCCATAAAGCGGCTGCAGAATCCGGCGGGGAAGGTAAGCAGTTGCGTTTCGGCATCGTTATAGGCAGCATCGATGGCTTCCATGTCCTCGCGTTTCTGCCGACCCAGCGTATTGACCGGCAGAAAATTGGGCTGCAAGGCTACGATATACATCAGCATATCGTTAACAATCACCTTGAACTTCGGATATTTGTGTCCGAAGATGTTGATGTACGAAATACCGTCGAAGGCTCCCAGCGGATGGTTCGAAACAAAGATGAACCGGCCTTTGTCCGGCAGATTCTCCATGCCGCGGATACTATAGCTGACGTTCAGCCGCCGGCACATTCCCTGAGCAAAATCCGGACCTTCCACCTCCTTCAGTGCTTCGATGGTCTGGTTCATCTCTTTCTGGCAAATCAGCCATTCGGCAAACCGGATCAGCCATTTGGGCACCTTCGGATAATACTGAGGCACCTTGCTGCGTACGACGGCATCGAGATCGATGAATTTTGCTTCGTAAGCCATTGCTTGAATTGTCTGTTTGTTGTTCTTTGTGTCAGAATCGGATAAATCAGTAAACTTTCCGGCCGGCTACCCAGGTTCCGACAATCCGATGACTGAAGGTCTTACCCTCAAATGGGCTCCAACCGCACTTTGACAGAATCACGTCTTTGGTAACGGTGGTGGTCTGCATCGGATCTACCAGTACCAGATCTGCCCGCTTGCCGACGGCAATTTCGCCGCGATCGGTCAGTCCGAAACGTTTGGCGGGATTGGTAGACATCAGTTCGACCACTTTCGCGAGGTTCAGTACACCCTCATTCATGAGTTCCAGAACCGATAACAGGCTGAACTGGATGCTGGGCATGCCCGAGGCAGCCCGGAGACAACCTCCCTGCTTGTCGCTCAGCAGGTGCGGGGCATGATCGGTTCCGATACTGAAAATACGTCCGTCGCCAAGAGCTTCACGCAAGGCCTTGCGGTCTTGCACGCGCTTCACGGCCGGATTGCACTTGATGCGGGTTCCTAAAGTCCGGTAATCCTCCTGTGTGAAGGTCAGGTGCGCCGGTGTGACTTCGGCCGTGATGTTTTCTGTTGGGAAAAACTGCAGTTCTTCGGCAGTCGTTATGTGGCAAACATGCAACTGGGCACCGGTTTCCCTTGCCAGCTGAATGGCCATGCGGGTGGTTTCCATGCAAGCCTCTACGTCGCGTATCTTGGGATGATACTCGATGGGCAGATCCGTCGGCACCTGATGTTTCGGGTCGACCGACTGAAAATAGTCCAGATACTTCTGTCTGTTCCGCCGGATGATGTCCTCGCTTTCGGAATGAATGCCGATGACCCGTTGCGTGCCGGCAAACAGCTGTCGCAGTTTCCGGCTGTCGTTCATCAGCATGCCGCCTGTGGAGGATCCCAGAAAAACCTTGAATCCGCAGATTTCGTCCCGATGGGGAGAGCCCGGCTGTCCGTAGTCGCGCAGCGCCTGTTCGATATTGTCGGCCGTGATGCCGTACCACAGACGGTAGTCGACCACACATTTTTCGCGGTAAAGGTCGTGCTTGGCGGCCAAGGCTTCGGGAGTGGTGGTTGTCGGAACCACATTGGGCATATCCATAACCGTAGTTACGCCTCCGGCTGCGGCAGCCCGGCTTTCGCTGGCAATATCGGCCTTTTGAGTCAGCCCGGGTTCACGGAAATGCACGTGGGCATCGACGGCTCCCGGCAACAGGAACCGTGCCGACCGGGAACCGGCCGTTTCGGCAGAAAGCTGCAAATCGGAGATAATCCCATTGTCACCGATGACAACGGTACCGAACTGAAGTTTACCTTGCGTAAAGATATTTACGTCCTCAATTTTTTGCATCGAGCTGAGGATATTTGCGGGTCAGAGAACTTAGCTTCAGACGGATGACGCCAAAGACGGCCTCGCTGAAAATGCCTCCCGACATCTTCGAGGTTCCCAATACACGGTTGGTGAAGATAATAGGAACTTCGACAACCTTGGCACCCATCTTTGTGGCAGTGAATTTCATTTCTATCTGGAAGGCATAGCCCTTGAAACGTACTTTGTCGAGCTCCATCCTGCTGAGCAGCCGGCGGCTGTAGCAGACAAAGCCCGCTGTTGAGTCATGAACCGACATGCCGGTTACCACACGCACATATACGGAAGCATAATAGGACATGAGGACACGTCCCATTGGCCAGTTGACTACATTGACTCCCGTGATGTAACGGGAACCGATAGCCAGATCGGCGCCGTCTTCATGACAGGCCTTGTGCAGACGGATCAGATCATCGGGATTGTGGCTGAAGTCGGCATCCATCTCGAAGGTATAGTCGTAGCCCTGTTCGAGCGACCACTTGAACCCCGTAATGTAGGCAGTCCCCAAACCCTGCTTGCCACTGCGTTCTATGAGGTGAAGCTGTGGGAACTCTTTCTGAAGATTTTTGACAATGCCGGCTGTGCCGTCGGGTGATCCGTCGTCAATGATCAGAATATCGAACGGATGGCTCAACCCAAAGACATATCGAATGATAGACTCAATATTCTCCTTTTCGTTGTAGGTAGGTATGATAACCAGGCAACGATCTGAAGCGGAAACTGTATTTGTGCTCATATATTGGCTTATTTCAACGCGCAAAGATAGTAATTTAATCCCTTATTTATGCAAGTTTTACATTTTTTTTGACAAAAAAACAAAAAAGTTCGCCGAAAATAACGTTTTTCCGAGAATTATATGTAATTTTGTGGTCGGAAACAAGTTAATCCCAATACGAAATACAACATATGAGATACATACTGACACTTTTTTTATTGATTCTGACTTTGAACTCTGCCCATGCTGTAACCATACAGGAGGCGCGTTCTTATGTTACCCGACAGGATTATCAGAAAGCTGTGGTTGCATACAGGACGCTTTTGCAGCAACAGCCTTCTTTGGCCAAGAACCCGGACTTCAACAAGTTCTATGGCCAGTCACTTTGCATGACCGGCGCCTACAGGGAGTCGGTGCCTTATCTGGAATTCGGTGCCAAACACGGGAAGTCGGGGGCATGGTGGTATTTAGGCATCAGCCGTCAGCATCTTTATGAGTTTGCGGGAGCCATCGAAGCCCTGGAAAAATACAAGGCGCTGTTGAGCAAGAACTCGACGTGGATTCCGCGTACGGACAGTATCATTGCCGAGTGCGAAGTGGGGTTGAAGGGTATCAGACACGTGCAGGATGTGGTGATTCTCGATAGCATGATTGTGCCTGCCAAACAGTTTTTTGCTCATTATCGGTTGGGTGCCGAATCCGGCCGTCTGCTACCATCCGGCCTGACCGGAAACCAGGATGGTATGGTGTTCGAGAATCAGGCTGCCGATTCACGCCTGTTTGCTGCGTTTGCCGACAGCGTTTACTGTCTTTATGAACAGCATCTGATTAATGGAGAATGGGAGCTGCCTTCGGTCATTGCAAGTATCGATGCAGGTACCCGCAGGTTGTGCTTCCCGTTCCTCAGGAGCGATAGCGAAACGATGTATTTTGCCTGCGACAGCACGCCGGGCTTTGGAGGTTTCGACATCTATAAGACTCATTACAACAGCGAAGCTGAAAGCTTTTATAAGCCCGAACGTCTGGGAATGCCGTTCAATTCGCCTTACGATGATTATATGATGGCTGTAGACGAGACGCATCAGATCGGTTGGTGGGCTACCAACAGGAATGTAAAGTCCGATGAGATGGTTTGCATCTATCTGTTCCAGATGGAGGAAGCTCCGGCCTATCTGGATGGAGAACAGCCCGGTCGGGCGCGGATTGAGCGTGTTGCCGATAGCTGGCGTCAGAAGGAAGGATATGATGAGTTGGTGCAGGAAGCGCTGAATGCCCCTCAGTTCCTTGAGCAGAGAGAAGAAGTATGGATTCCGATCAGCGATGAATTGGTTTATACTTCGGCTGAACAGTTCAAATCGAAGGCTGCCCGCGAAGCCTACGATGCATCGGAGCGTATCCGGGCAAATCTGGAGGCTTTGCGAGGAGAACTGCAAGGTATGCGCGAAGAATGGCGAAGCGCCGGAGCCAAACGTCAGGCTGCGTTGCGCAGTCAGATTTTGCAGGACGAAAAGCGGGAACGTCAGTTGGTAGAACTGCTGGCTGCTGCACAGAAAAAGTACAGAAATTTAGAAATCCTAAATAAGTGAGATTATGATACCTGAATCAGAATTTGTCATTAACAGCGATGGCAGTTGCTTCCATTTGCATCTGCGTCCTGAGCAGTTGGCCCGTAAGCTTGTGATTTGTGGCGATCCGGGTCGGGTAGATTTGATTGCATCCCACTTTGATTCGAAGGAATGCGAGGTTTCAAGCAGGGAGTTCCATACTATTACCGGAACCTATAAGGGCAAACGGATTACGACCTTGAGTCATGGTATCGGTCCGGATAATATCGATATCGTGTTGAATGAGTTGGATGCTTTGGTAAACGTTGATTTCCAGACCCGCGAAATCAGGAAAGAGCATACAACGCTTGAGATTGTGCGCGTAGGAACCTGTGGCGGCCTGCAGCCCAATGTCCCTTGCGGAACCAGCATTGTGAGCGGCATTTCTATCGGATTTGACGGTGTTCTGGACTGGTATGCCGGACGCGACAGCGTGTCGGATCTCGATTTCGAAAGAGAGTTGACTACCTATATCGGATATCCGCGTAAGGCTGCCGCTCCGTATGTGGTGCGTGCCGATGAGGAACTTGCCTCAAGGATTGCCGGCAATGATATGGTGATGGGTGTTACCTGTTCGGCAGTCGGCTTTTATGGGCCGCAGGGCCGGGTGGTACGTCTGCCGATTGCCGCTCCGCTGCTGAACGAACGGTTGGAACGCTTCGAATATCAGGGGCACAAAATTACGAATTACGAAATGGAGTCGGCTCCTTTGGCCGGTTTTGCCCGCCTGATGGGCCACAAGGCCGTTACGGTATGCAGCGTAGTTGCTAACCGAGTTGCCCTGAACAGTAATCCGAATTATAAGACGGCTATCGAGGATCTGGTGGTAACTGTTCTTGACCGTATTTAATTCCGGCCATTCAAGGTGTTCTGGGTCATCCAGGTACGTGGCGGAACGCCGACAATCTCTTTGAACTTACGGCCAAAAGCCTGGGCGGAAATAAACCCGCATGCTTCGGCAATCTCTTCGAGCATCATGTCCGAGTGTTGGAGCATGTATGTTTTGGAAAATTCGATACGCTGCTGGTTCAGATAGTCATTGAAGTTGATGCGGTAGGTATCGTTGATGTAGCGTGACAGATAATACCGGTTGGTGCCCGTCTGACGTGCTACATCTTCGACTTTCAGTCCACTCTGCAGGAAGATTTTTTCTTCGTCCATCAGTTCGTGCAGTTTAGCTGCTATCTGATGTCTGGTTATTTCCGACAATTCGATATAAGTGGGTTCTCCAACCCGGGAGGTAGCTTCAATCTCGGCTGCCTCCTTTTCTTTTGCAGCCTGTTCTTCGGCTTCAATCCGGCTCAGGTCATCTTTAGGCTCAAGTCCCAGGAACTGCCGGAGCGAACATTCCGAGTACTCGATACAGGAACTTGACAAAATGATGTGCCAAAGAATAACGGCTTCAAATATGGCTATGATTGCATTTACCCACTCGTGATCCAACAGGTAATAGCGTCCGAACGCTACTTTGATGGCTACGGTAGTCATCAGGATGCAGATACATATGGTAAGAATATGGATTGGAGGCAGGGTTCCTTTCCTGAAAAGAAAATTCTTATAGTCATGGAACGAGAATCCGGTACGCTTCAGGATGGAAAGAACAAAAGTAAACTCCCAGATGGCGTAGAAGGCAAGCGTCAGCTTATAAAGAAGCAGGGTAATGAAATGATAGGCATGGAACAAAGGCTGTGTCCGATACTCATCAGGGAAATGATGGAGCTCATCGTAGCGCCACTGGTATTGAATGAGTTCGTCGGAGCCGATGAGAATTTGCAGCAGGATGGAGGCTGTACAGAGTATGATGGGCAGTACAAACCACAGATAATGATACCAGGGCTGTGCCTTCTCATAATACAGACGGTAGAGAAAGCAATTGATGAACGCCATGGTAAGCGGAGCAACAAACACCACCATCTGGAGGGTCCAGTAGGCTACATGAATATTTGAATACTTATAGTTGTATTGCGATTCACCGAAGAAATACATGCTGCCGGCTACGGCAAGTGCCATCAGGATTCGGATGGTTGTATTCTTACGCGGGTTCAACGATAAAAGTACGAATCCGATAACTGTCACAATCAATGGCAGTGATATGCAAATATACAGTCCGTTAAATATCATGTTAATTATTGCTGTCGAAATAATAAGTGATGGTGCCTGGCGTGAGGCTGGTTCCGCTAATGGATTTGAAGCGGGCTTTCAAGGCAGCTTCCCGGGCTGCATTGCGCAGGCTCTGGTCGGAAATGGTGGTTCCTCGTCCGATATTGGCTGACTTGACGATGCCGGAAGCATCGACGGTAATGTAAACCACGACCTTTCCGCTCAGATTGGCGTTGAAACTGGGTCGGGGAAGCGAGCCGACCAACCCACGGCCTCCCAAATCAAACTCGCCATATCCGGGACTGCCGGAAACGGCGCCGGTCTGGCTGTTGCCGTCCGGAGAACCCTGCAGACCCTGATTGTCACCGTTGCCTTTATTATTGAAGAGTCCGGCCATCTGGTTATTGATGGCCTGACGTTTGGCGGCTTCTTCCTGTTGGCGGCGGATTTCTTCCTGCCGTTTCTGTTCTTCAGCCTTCAGACGTGCCTCTTCGGCTTGCTTTTTCTTATGTTCCTCAGCTTTTTCGGCTGCTATGGACGGAGCTGAAGCATCGTCCTGTGCCAAAAGCGGTTCAGCAGCAGGTTTGGGTGAAGGAGCAGGCGGGGGTGTGGGCTGAGGCGCAGGGGCCGGCTCAACGTCTTGCGGCGCGGGTTCAGGTCTCAAAACGGTTGCATCTGAAGGCTTCAGTTCGTTGCCATTGCCTTCGGCATCCATCCCGACCATAACCAGAATGCCGCTTTCATCCTCCGTATTAACAGGTTTCCCGAAATAGGCAAGCCAGAGTATCACGGCCAGCAGGACGTGAACCAGGATGGTAGCGCAAAGACCTATCAGCTTACTCTGTTTCTCTTGATCCATGATTTATTTGATTGGGCGGGTGGCAAGCACCATTTTGAAGTTGTTTTCAACACTGATGTTCAACACTTCTACCACCTTGGCATATGGGATGTCTTCGTCGGCATACAGCGTGACGAACATCTCCTGATGCTGTTCCCTGACCGATTGCAGCCAAGGCTCAATCTGCTCGAAGGAAACTGCGGTGGGAGCTTCGTTGCCGAAAGCTACATAATAGTCCAGATTCCGATTGATAGTGACCCGTGCTTGCGGAGCGGCTTCGGTTTGCTGCTTGCTTTGCGGCAGCAAAACCTTGATGGCGTTCGGAAAGACAATAGTGGAGGTCACCATGAAGAAAATCAGCAGCAGGAAGATGACGTCGGTCATCGACGACATGCTGAATGTTGCCTGTATCTTATTTCTTCTTTTAAGTGCCATACGATGTTCGGATGTAAAATGTGGTTATTTTGCAATCAGGTCCATGAACTCCATGGTCTTTGCTTCCATCTGGTTGACAACCTTGTCCAGTTCAGCTACCAGATAGTTATAGGCAAACATGGCGAAGATGCCGACAATCAGACCGGCAACCGTCGTAGTCAGTGCCTGATAAATACCGGCAGAAAGCAGGGTGATATCGGCCGATGAGCCGGCCTGTGCCATATCGTAGAATGCGCGGATCATACCCGTAACGGTCCCGAGAAAACCTATCATCGGTGCTCCGGCAGAAATGGTGGCCATCATAGTGAATCCTTTTTCCATATTAGCTACCTGCAGGTTGCCGACATTCTCGATGGCAGCCTGGATGTCGGCCGATGAATGTCCCATGCGGAGAATACCCTTCTCGATCATGGCTGCATAGGGAGACTTTGTCTGTTTGCAGACACGGATGGCAGCATCGGTTTTCCCGTCGGCCAGATACTCGCGAATGCGTTCCATAAAGTAAGGAGCATCTTTCAGGGCCTTGCGAATAACCACCAGTCGTTCGACAAAGATGTAAATGGCTAACAGCGAGAGCAGCAGCAACGGGATCATCAGCCAGCCGCCGTTAACGGCCATGTCCAAAAAACTGAGACCTTCGTCGGCTGCTGTTTCACCTGTCACTTCTGAAACTTGTGCCAGGGTGTCGGCTGCACCGGGCATCGTAATCTGTAAAAAGGATAATGTCATCATTTTTTATCTTTTTTTAGGTTAAAATTTGCTTTATTCAAAAAAACTCAGCATCTTTGCCACCAAGAAACTCTTCAATTACTATGAAAATAGCATTGTTTGGCGCCCAAAAGCCGGAAGCTTGCGAACAAGTCAAGCGGATTCTGGATCCTCTGCCTGGTATTGAATATGTTGACGGCTGTCAGTCGCTCGACGGGGTGGATATGGCGCTCAGCATAGGTGGCGATGGTACCTTCCTGCGTACTGCAGCAAAGGTTGGAGCGGCAAGAATTCCAATTTTGGGAGTCAATGCCGGCCGTCTTGGTTTCCTGGCCGATGTTCCCTTAAGCGAAGCGTCCCGCTACCTGCCGGAAATGTTGCTGAAGGGCGAATACAAGGTCGAGAATCGCGCACTGCTGAGTCTGGACATTGTGGGATGCCGTCAGCCGTACCAGCCTTTTGCCTTGAACGAGGTGGCTGTCCTGAAACGCGATGCTTCATCGATGGTTTCCGTTTCGGTTTTTATCGATGGTTCGTTGCTGAATACCTACGATGCCGACGGCCTGGTGATTGCCACGCCTACCGGTTCGACGGCTTATGCCATGAGTGCAGGCGGACCGATTTTGGAGCCCCGGTCACATTGTTTCGTAATCGTTCCGATTGCTCCGCATTCGTTGACGACCCGTCCACTGGTGATTCGGGACAACGGACAGATTGAGGTGAAAGTGGAGAGCCGCAACAACCTGTTTCTGGTGGCTGTCGACGGTCTTCCCGTTCATCTGACAACCGAATACACGCTTCATCTGGAGCGTGCATCCCACGAGGTGGATGTAGTCCGCTGCCAGAACTCTTCGTTTTTCGATACCCTTCGTCAGAAACTGATGTGGGGTGCAGATGCCAGAGTTTAAAAGATCGTTTTTTATTCTTTTTGTTCTTCGACGATATCGATGCCGAATGTGTTCTCGAAACGGGCGCGCATTTTCGGCATCGCTGCTTTCCGTATGCTGAGTGTCATTCGGCAGTCCATCTGAAAGTCCTGACTCAAAACGCTTGCACCTTCTTCCTTGACTATCCGCATGGCGTCGCCCATCAGGGTATAATCGAAGTGAACGGTTAAGGTTTCTTCGATTATTTTCTCAACAATCTGTGCGGCGTTCAAGGCCTCGAAGGCGGCAGCCCGATATGCCTCAATGAGACCGCTCGTCCCTAACTTGATGCCACCAAAGTAACGTACTACGCAAATGCAGATATCCGTTACATTGAAACTGTTGATTTGTCCCAGAATGGGTTTACCGGCTGTGCCTGACGGCTCACCGTCATCGTTGCTCCGGAAGTTGAGCCGGTCGGCTCCGATCATGTATGCCCAGCAGCAATGGCGGGCGTCGAAGTATTCCTTTTTATATCGGTTTACTATCTCTTTGGCTTCCTCGACGGTCCGGCAAGGCTCTGCAAATGCCAGAAACTTGCTCATTTTTTCTTTATACAGACCTTCCGATGAAGTATCGATAGTGAGATAGGTATCTTCCATTATTCAACGATTTCGCCTTGGATGGAACCGATGCGCTTTAACTGGATAATAACGCTAAGCGGGCGATGGTCGGGCGTCTGAGCCAACCAGACGTGCAGCGGGGTACTGTCGCTGTCTTTGCTTTGGAAAGTAAGCAGGATCTGGTGCGACGGATATTTCTTGCCGTTTTTGAGCGTGCACGTTGTCTTGCCCTGATAGTTGAGGGTCATATATTGGCCTCGTACGCCGGCATAGATGAAGAACTTCAGTTTGTCGCCTTTCTTCATGCTTTCGAAATCCAGCTGTCGTATCTTGTAGAAGATCGAAAGCATGTCGTAGCCCACACCTGTTGTGCTTTTGTAACGGCGGTCGTTTCCTTTCTTGATGCGCCATCGGTAAATGTCCGCTTGGGTGCTGTCGATGTCTGCTTCGCTGATGCCGGTCAGGTCTTTGGCAATCTGACCCTGAACAAACGACTTGTAGTAATTGCGTTCAACAGCCTGATAGGAGCCTTCGTGCGTCTTCTTGCAGTATTCTATCGGAATCATCTCGGGCGAGTACCAGCAATCGAGGGTATCGCGCACCTTCATGATGGTTTCAACGATGCTGTGCGACCGTCCTGCCAGCTGTCCGTGCATCCGGTGTTTGCCGTCAATCTGTTCTTCATCCCACAATCGCAGTATGCCCGATCCGGCTTTTTTCCAGATTATACCCCAATGCCAGTAGGCATCGTAGTGAAGTTCTTCGTTCTTTTGAGCCGATTTGGCTTTGCTGACCGCTTTGGCTGGAACAAAGCAGGATACCAGCAGTATGGTTAGGAGTAGAAAAACTGTTTTTTTCATTTTCGTTTTTTCTTTTTTAGATGCATCTTTTCCGAACGGGTTTAAAGTTTGCCCAGTTTGCGAAGGTATTCTTCGTTCTTGCTTTTCTTCTCCTTTTCGGCTTTAGGCTTGTTTATTTTCACGTCGTCCGGCTTCTGTTCCAATGTCCCGACAACATTCAGGTCCCATTCTTCATCGTAGGTCCAGGTTACGCGCAAATCTAATTTCTTGTTCAGGTAATAAACGGTTTCCGGCTGTTTCCGCTCAAAGAGGTTGCCTGTGTCGAAGCGGTCATTGCAGTTGCTGTCGATTACCAGACGGGCAAAATAGGAACCTGCCGGGACATGAATGAATTTGGCCTGATTGTTAACGACCCGGACCTGTTGTACGGGAGAGTCTTTGCCGTCCAACAGTTGTATAAAGGCATTGCGACCGTTCAGTCCCACAACCTTGAAGAGCAAGTGCGCATATTCATCGACGTTCTTTTCCTTGAATTCCAGGGATGTCTGATTGAGCGGATGTCCGTAAATGTCGTGCATTGAAGCCGAATCGGCCATGAACCTGTAAGACGTACCCGGATTGAAGTGTGGTTCGGCAAAAAGGGTAAACTTTCGCGGATGCAGGGAATCGGGTACCAGTCGGAAGGACATGTCAATCCAAAGCGAATCGTTTTTGTACTGCAAATGCAGTTGACGGGCATTCAGATCGGACAAAGGTGCCGATGCTTCAAATCGAGGTTTTTGGCCGATGCCGATGCTGTTGGAACCCATTTGTTTCAGAGCCATGAACACCGTTTCGATTTTTGGGATGGAATCGGTGTCTGCTTCTGTCTTCTTGTCTTTTTTATTTCTTTTCTTCTTGCCTTTCCTGTCATCGCCGCCCTTGCTGTCCTTATTCTCTTTAGGCTCTTTCCTGGTTTCTTTGATGACGGGTTTCAGCAGTGTGACAGTATCCGTACGGGGCACATCAAGACCTAACGTATCTGTGTAAAGATAGGTCATTTCCATCTTGAGCGTGTCGGCCTGTATAAAAAGACTGTCGCGGATCCAATAGGTCAGCGTGTCGAAAGTCGGATTGGGTTCTGCTACCAGCACGCTGTCGCCGGCTACGCGTCCGCTGTCTGGCGTCAGGAATGTGAGCATGGGCAGCGAATCCATGTGGGCAGCAAAACGGATGGAGATATGAACGGAATCCGGACGGGATGTATCGTCCAGATAACGTGTCAGTTTGCCTTCGTTAAAACTGAATAGCAATAAGTCGGACGGGTGATAATCGATGTAGCCCGAAACCTTGACGGTATCTATCTGACGGCGGCTGCCTAAGGTGTCAGACGGGTCGGTAGCATCGCCTTCAATCATGGCAGCTTCGGCCCAAACGGTGTCGTAGCGTTGCTTGTTCTCCATCGTTGGAATCACCAGCGAATCCAGAAACGCTATGTCTTCGGATGTCAGGTCGTATTTGTAGTTGGTGTTGCCGTCGGCCAGGGCATAAACCTTATAGGCACCCGGAGAACAGCCTAAAATCTTGAATGCTCCGAGCGCATCGGTTTTACCTGTCCTTTCAAACGGATATCTGAGCAGAAGACTGTCGCCCAAGCTTTCGGTTCCGATGCTGTCTTTATAGGTCGGGGTGCCGTCGGCTTCTCTTACCTTATATATGCCTACATACGCGCCCGTTACAGGCTCCAGATCCGCGGCATTGAGCAGATGTCCGCTGATTTGGAGCGAATCGATGTGATCGCCGGTTGAGAACAGTAACGACAGTCCGTTCATCGGATTGCCTTCATTATTATCCTGAACGGCATCGCCTAAGTCTATGGAATAGGTTGTGTTGGGCTTTAATGTATCTTGCAGTTCGACAGTGACAGTCTTGGCGTTGCTCAGGATGGTAGGCGCTTTTTCCTGCGGGGGCGAGACCGTTATTTTTTCGGTTGCGTTGTTCAGTTTGACATTCTCGTTGAAATGCAGGGTAATGCGTCTTTTGGAAACATGTGTTCCACCGTCTTTCGGTGTCGACGAACGGAGTTCCGGCGGGTCCTCGTCATACAGTCCGCCACCCGGTGTTCCCATACTGGCACAACCCGTCAAGCCTGCGCCGAACAGTGTAGCCAGACTTGCAAAAATGAATGATTTTTTGACCGATTTTGCCATAAACATGGCGCAAAGATAAGCAAAATTCAGCAAATAAGGCAGTTTTTTGCCTTGAAAAATGTTTTTTTCTGCATTTTTTCTGCTTTTTATCATTTTTTTTACTAACTTTGCCGCTTGAATACGCATATAAATTTAAATAATTATAAATTAAAATTCAACAACAAATGCAAAACAAAGGATTTGTATCCGTGTTCGGCATACTGCTTGCACTGGTTTGTTGTTATCATATTTCTTACTCATTTGCAGTACGAAATGTTGAGAACAAAGCCCATGAACTGGCAGTAGCTTCGAACAACGAGACTTCAGAGAAGTATTACCTTGATTCCCTTACTGAGAACTGGACCTGGTTTGGTGATACTTACAAGCAGGCCCAGGAGAAGCAGATCGGACTTGGTCTTGATCTTAAGGGCGGTATGAACGTTATTCTCGAGATTTCAGTTTCCGACGTATTGAAGTCGCTGGCTGCCGAGAATGCAGACGACCCGACTTTTGTCGAGGCTTTGGCTAAGACTCAGTCTGCGCAGACTACCAGCGGTGACGAGTTCCTGGATGCTTTCGCTTCCAATTTCCGCGAAATCAATCCGAATGCACGTCTCGCTAAGGTGTTCAGCACTTATCAGCTGAAGGACAAGGTAAAGAAGGATTCTCCTGATTCGGAAGTTCTTTCGGTTATCAAGAAGGAGATGCAGGCTGCCCTGGGCAATTCGTTTAACGTACTCCGCAACCGTATCGACCGTTTCGGCGTTGTTGCTCCTAACATTCAGCAGTTGGAGCAGGCCGGCCGTATCCTGGTGGAACTTCCTGGTGTAAAGGAGCCTGAACGTGTTAAGAAACTGTTGCAGGGTTCTGCCAACCTTGAGTTCTGGGAGACCTATTCTGCCGATGAGGTTTACAACTATCTGGTTGATGCCAATGCTCATCTGGCTGCAGGTGCCGACAAGGCTGCTTCAGCCGATGCCGAGAATGCAGAGGTAGCTGAGAATGCAGAGGCCACTGTTGCCGATACTGCTTCGGCCGACGCTGCCCTTGATGCTGCTTTGGCTGCTGCCGATACTCTTCAGCAGAATGCCGATCGCGGTCCGCTGTTCAACAAGCTGCAGCTTTATGCCGGTTTCGGAGGCGTTGCTTTTGCCAATGCTACCGATACTGCTGCTGTCATGAAGATGCTGAACGAGCAGGCTTCCCGTTTCCCACGCCGTCTGGCTTGGGCTTGGGATGTTAAGGGCTTCGATCCTCAGGGTGGCAAGCGCGACAGCTATTTCGTACTCTATGCCCTGAAGGGTAAGGGTAATGACAACACTACTCCAAGCCTTTCTGATGCTACCGTAGGTGGCGACATCATTGTTGATGCCAACCACGAGTATCAGCAGCTGAGCGGTCAGTATGAGGTTAACATGACCATGACTCCTGAGGCTTCGGCTGAGTGGTCGAAGATTACGGGTGCCAATATCGGCAAGGCTGTTGCCGTTGTTCTCGATGGTCTGGTATATTCTGCTCCACGCGTTAACCAGCAGATTGATGGCGGCCGTTCGAACATTACAGGTAACTTCTCGCTCGAGGAGGCAACTGACCTTGCCAACGTGCTCAATTCCGGTAAGATGGCTGCTGCCGTTAATATCGTAAGCGAGGACGTAGTCGGTCCTTCTTTGGGTCAGGAGGCAATCGAGGCCAGCGTTATTTCGTTCATCGTCGCTCTGGTTCTCCTGTTCATCTACATGATTTGCTTCTATGGTTTCAAGGCTGGTCTGGTAGCTGATATCTGCCTTATCATCAATGCCTTCTTCACCATTGGCATTCTGACTTCTTTCCACGCTGTGCTCACCCTTTCGGGTATTGCGGGTATTGTACTTGCCATGGGTATTGCTGTGGATGCTAACGTGCTTATCTACGAGCGTGCCAAGGAAGAACTGGCTTCGGGCAAGGCTCTGGCCGGTGCCGTATCGGCTGCCTATAGCAATGCTTTCTCTGCCATCTTCGATGCTAACCTGACTTCATTGCTCACAGGTATCATCCTCTATGTGTTCGGTACCGGTCCTATCCAGGGCTTCGCATTTACCTTCATGTGGGGTATTGTTACTTCGTTTATTTCGGCTGTATTCTTCAGCCGCATCTTCATCGAGAGCTCGCTGAAGGGCTGGTTCAAGAACGTAACCTTCACGGGTGTTGCTTCCGGTCTGCTCAAGCCTACTCACTACGATTTCGTTAAGGCCGGTAAGAAGAGTCAGTTTGTATATGCCGCTATTGCTGTAGTTTGTGTTATCCTGCTGTTCTTCCCTGGTATGGAGAAGGGTATCGATTTCACCGGTGGCCGTAACTTCATTGTTTCGTTCAACGATGTTCCTGCCGTTGAGACCGCCAAGTTGCAGTCTGCTCTTGAAAACAATGCTACACTGAACGGCGCATCTATCAAGGTTATCACTATTTCGAACGAGAATCAGGTACGTGTCAGCACGAACTTCGACCTGAATGCTGCTGATGACGAGCAGGCAACCATTACCGTCAAGAAGGCTATCTTCGAGGCTGGTCAGTCTCTGGGTTATGTTGCCGAAGGTCAGGATTTCGACAGCTTCAACAACGAGGACTATATTCCATCTTCGCAGAAGGTCGGTCCTTCTATTGCTGAGGATATCACCCGCGGTGCTATCATCGCCATCCTGGTGGCTTTGGTTGTAATTGCTCTCTACATCCTGATCCGTTTCCGCAACATCGCCTTCTCACTGGGTGCTTTGATCGGTCTGGCAGCCAACGTTCTGGTTATCTTGGGCGTTTACTCAAGCTTCTGGGCATTCATGCCATTCTCAATGGAAATCGACCAGGCATTCATCGCCGCAATTCTGACGGTAATCGGTTACTCAATCAACGATATCGTGGTTGTCTTCGACCGTATCCGTGAGGTTCGCTCGCTGTATCCTACCAAGCCATTGGCCGATACCATCAACGAGGCTCTGAACATAACGATGCCACGTACCTTGAACACTTCTATCTCTACGCTCCTGGTACTGATCGTTATCTTCTTCTTCGGAGGTGCTTCTATCCGCAGCTTCATCTTCGCAATGTTGCTGGGTGTTGTAGTCGATCCTTTGACTACCATCTTCCTGGCAGTACCTTCTGCTTACGCTTTCATGAACAAGAAGGCCGATAAGAAGGCTTGATAGCAGTTACAGCCCTTACGGGTTTATGCAATAATGAAGGCAGTCCAATTGGGCTGCCTTTTTTGATTCATGAGGTTTTTCGCCTACGCCTCAGGCGAACGAGTCCGGAACTCCGCCTTGCGTCTCATGCAATCTGTTCCGGACAATTACCTAATATATTATTTATGTACGCGCGTATGCGAGAATCGGAGCTCGATTGTCTATTATTAACTCCTACGCCTTTTCAGGTCTGACAGGAAATCATAATACCAAACAGGCTGGCATCCGAAGGGATGTCAGCCTGTTATATTCAGGATATGGAGATCGCTAAAATAATCGGAATGCTAAAATATCTGAGCAAACAGTTCCGACAGAAGTTTCAACTTAGTATTGGCACTCAGTTTCCAGAATGCGCTTGATGACGGTTTCGGCAGAGATTTCGCGGTTGGCTGCCTCAGGGATGACAAGGCTGCGCGGACCCTCGATAACTTCGTCGGTAACAATCATGTTGCGGCGAACCGGCAGGCAGTGCATAAAGTGGGCATCGTTGGTAACAGCCATTTGGCGGTTGCCGATGGTCCAACTGCGCCAATCCTCATTGAACTGTCCGGGGAAATCCTTTTCCAGATTCTTGCCATAGAACTCGTCCTGGAAAGCGCTCCAGTTCTTGCCGTACACGAAGTCTGCACCCTCGAAGGCCTTCATCTGGTCATACTCGATAGTTGCACCAGCCGTAAAGCGTGGGTCGAGTTCATAGCCGTGAGGATGTGTGATGACAACCTCGTAGCCTGCAGCAACTGCAAACTGTGCAAACGAGTTCGGTACAGCCTGTGGCAGACGGCCTGGATGCGGAGCCCAGCTCATAACGACCTTCGGACGTTTCACTTCCTTGTGTTCCTCGATTGTGATAATGTCGGCAAAAGCCTGCAGGGGGT
>JAGBQS010000037.1 GCA_017632695.1 Bacteroidales bacterium | reverse complement strand
TACCAAACCGGCAAGCATTAGAAACCAACCTTATAACCTAAAACCAAAATAACCTCAAAAACTAAAAACCTAACAACCAAAAAACCTTAAAAATGATTCAGAAAACGCTCGTTATCCTGAAGCCCAGCTGCCTGATGCGCGGTCTGGTAGGCGAAGTAACACGCCGTTTTGAACAGAAAGGCTTGCGTCTGGCCGGCATGAAGATGTGCCAGCTGACCGATGCCCAGTTGAACGAACACTATGCCCATCTGGCCGAGAAGCCCTTCTTCCAGCGGATCAAGGACTCGATGATGATCACGCCGGTCATTGTCTGCTGCTACGAGGGTGTGGATGCCGTCGAGGTGGTTCGCGCCATGACGGGTGCCACCAACGGCCGCAAGGCTGCTCCGGGCACCATCCGCGGTGATTTCTCGATGTCCTTCCAGGAGAATATCGTCCACACCAGCGATTCGCCCGAAAATGCCGCCATCGAACTGGCCCGTTTCTTCCAGCCCGACGAGATCTTCGATTACCCGTTGGCTACGCACAACTTCACCTATGCTTCCGATGAGTTTAATTAATGACGCCGGTTAATTAATGAGGCCGGCATTTCTGCCGGCTTCATTACTAATATTATGATGCACAAGGACCGATAAATCTTATAGAGGTAGAAAATACCGACAAAATCTTATTTTCCTTAAACTTCTGCCACAGATTGGCGTACCCTTGTCATATTTTTGCAGCAAAAACAAAGATTATGACTGATAACGACAGAGGACAAACTTTGATAACCAAATACGTCTGGGTGATAGATACCATTTACCGCAGGCGTAAGATCTCGTTCAAGGAACTGAACGAGCTTTGGCTTCGCGATGAAATCAGTAGGGGTGTGGAAATTCCCAAACGCACCTTCGACAACTGGCGGTATGCCATCTTCGACATCTTTGGTATTACCATCGCCAACGAGAATCGGGGCGAATACCGCTACTATATTGAATACAAAGAGGATCTCTGCAATAACGGATTGCGTTCCTGGCTCTTCAATACGCTTTCAGTTGGAAACGTTTTGGCAAAGAGTCAGAGCATTAAGGAAAGAATCCTGCTGGAATACATACCGTCCGGGCAGGAGTTCCTGGAGCCCATCATCGAGGCCATGAAGGAAAACCGCATTCTTAACATCACCTATCACAGCTACTGGAAGGACGAGGAAAGCAGTTTCGACGTTCAGCCGTATTGCGTGAAGCTGTTCCGCCAGCGTTGGTACCTGGTAGCCCGAAGCACCGATCCTTATTATTACAAGCTGGGGCCTTGGGTTTATGGTCTCGATCGTATTCATGATCTGTATGCTACTGAAAAAAACTTTGAAATGCCCAAGGACTGGGATGCACAGGAATTCTTCGACGGTTGTTTCGGAATCATTGCCGACCAGCGTGTGGATATTCAGCCTGTAAAGCTGAAGGTTTCGGCAGGACAGGCCAACTACATCCGTGATCTGAAGCTGCATGAGTCGCAGGAAGAGATAGAGCGTAACGAAGAGTACAGTATTTTCACTTTTATGCTTCGTCCTGTGTTTGACTTCCAGCAGGAAATCCTTCGGAACGGCGAGGATGTGGAAGTCCTCGAACCCCTCTGGCTCCGCAAGGAGATTGCCGGAAAGATAAAGAGAATGTGGAATAAATACAAAGAAGATACGAAATGAAAGACTTTGCAGCAATAGATTTTGAAACAGCCAACAACGAGCGCAGTTCTGTTTGCTCTGTCGGTATCGTCATTGTTCGTAACGGCGAGATTGTGGATTCATTCTACTCTCTCATCCAACCCGAGCCGAACTATTATAACTACTGGTGCAGTCAGGTGCATGGGCTCTGTAGTGCCGATACGGACGATGCTCCCGTGTTCCCCGAAGTCTGGGCTCAGATTGAACCCATGATAGAGGGGCTTCCG
>JAGBQS010000036.1 GCA_017632695.1 Bacteroidales bacterium | reverse complement strand
GTTTCGGAAGATAATAAGGTTAAGATCGTCGACGAGCAGACTGGCCGTATCATGGAAGGCCGGCGTTGGAGCGACGGTCTGCATCAGGCCGTCGAAGCCAAGGAACATGTGAAAGTCGAGCAGATTACGCAGACCTTTGCAACCATCACCCTTCAGAACTACTTCCGTATGTACCACAAACTGGCCGGTATGACCGGTACAGCCGAAACAGAAGCCGGCGAGTTCTGGGATATCTACAAACTGGATGTAGTGAGCATTCCGACCAACCGTCCGGTTGCCCGTATCGATATGGACGATCGCATCTACCGCTCCAAACGCGCCAAGTACAAGGCTGTGATTGCCCAGGCCAAGGAGTATATCTCACAGGGACGTCCTGTCCTGATCGGTACGACATCGGTCGAAATATCGGAGTTGCTCGACAAGGCATTCCGTCAGAACGGCATCACCCCGAACGTACTGAATGCGAAACTGCATCAGCGCGAGGCTGAAATCGTAGCTAAGGCAGGTATGGCCAGCACGGTAACCATCGCCACCAACATGGCCGGTCGTGGTACCGATATCAAGCTTTCGCCTGAAGTCAAGGCTGCCGGCGGTTTGGCCATCATCGGCACCGAACGTCATGAGAGCCGCCGCGTTGACCGACAGTTGCGCGGACGTTCCGGCCGTCAGGGCGATCCGGGTTCTTCGGTATTCTTTGTATCGCTCGAGGATAATCTGATGCGTATCTTCGGTTCCGACCGTATTGCAAAACTGATGGACAGCAAGATGTTCGGTATGACCGACGATGACGTTCTTGAAAGTTCTCTCCTGTCGAGCAGCATCGAAAAGGCACAGAAGAAAGTTGAGGAAAACAACTATGGCATCCGTAAGCGCCTGCTGGAATACGATGACGTGCTGAACAAACAGCGTGAAGTGGTTTACACCCGCCGACGCCACGCATTGATGGGCGAGCGTATCGGAGTCGATTTCATGAACATGTCTTATGATGTGGCTGCCGATGTGGTGAAACAATATATGGATTCGCAGGATCTGGAGAGCCTCAACCTTGAGGTTTACCGCAACTTCGGCGTTAATCCTGACTTGAAGGAAGAATCCGTAAAGGGTCTCTCGGAAGAAGCTCTGACAAATAAGATCTTCGAAACGGCCATGCAGAGTTTCAACAGTCGCGGCGACAAACTGGAGGCTATGATCGGCCCGCAGCTGGTTGAATTGTACGAACGTTTCAAGGATAGCCTGATCAAGAATGTGATTGTTCCGTTTACCGACGGCAAACGTATCTATCGCATTCCTGTTAACCTTGAGGAGGCATCGAAGACTCAGGGACACAACATCATGAAGACGTTCCTGAAAGTAATCATCCTGCACGTCATCGATGAGGCCTGGAAAGAGAACCTCCGCGACTTGGATGACTTGAAGCAGTCGGTTCAGAACGCACACTATGAGCAGAAGGATCCGCTTTTGATCTACAAGGTTGAATCCTATGGAATCTTCGAGCGTATGGTAGCAAAAATGAACAGCAAGGCTGTTCGCATTCTGATGCGCAGCCAGTTGCATGTTCCACAGGAGGCTCCGGCACAGGCTCCACAGAATGGAACTTCCGCCCCTGCTGCCCCTGCCCAGAATCCGTTCCAGGCAGCTGCTCCTGAACGCCGACAGGACTTCAGCCGGATGCAGGCAAGTCACGCACAAGCAGGTTCGCTTTTGGCCAACCGTCCGCCGATGCCAGGTCAGACACCCGGCCAGCAACCGGCTGCTCAGCCAGCACCTCAGCCACGCCGTCCTATCGTTGCCCAGCCGCACGTAGGTCGCAATGACCCATGCCCTTGCGGTTCCGGTTTGAAGTATAAGAACTGTCACGGAAAGAATATCTGATGACAATTCTGCTTTCAAAAGCATAATCTGTTTAGGAGTATGAAAAGTTACATCGAAATAGAAAACCTACAGTTACAAGCTTTCCACGGGGTGCTCGAACAAGAGCACACCGTGGGAAACCTGTATCGTATAGATTGCCGGTTGGAAGTCGATGTAACAGCAGCCATAGCTTCCGATGATCTTAACGATTCGGTTTCTTATGCCGATGTAGTTTCGGTTATCGGACAGGAAATGCAACAGTCTTCCAAACTTTTGGAGCACGTTGCCGGACGCATCGTAAAACGCATTCGGAAACAATGGGGAGAAAAAGTATCGGGCATCGATCTCCGGATTGCCAAGCTCTGTCCTCCTATCTCTCATGCACAAGTCGATGCCTGTGCCATTCACCTGATCATTTAATGACACATTATTTATATAAACCCAAATGAAAAAATTAATCTTATCTCTTGTACTGATGGCAGGAGCATTCGGTGCACAAGCCTCAGTAAACATCACCAACGTAGAAGGTTGGTTCGAAAGCGGTTTCATTACATGGGAGCCTGTTTCAGGCGCCACCAGTTATGCTGTTTACTATCGCGCTGAAGGAGCATCTGATTACACACAACTGGATTCCGAACTGGTCCGTCAGTATCCGGACTATTACCGTGCCGATGTTGTAGGCATTAAGGCCGGCAATTATCAGTTTAAAGTTATTGCCAGTACAGGCGATGCTGCCGAATCGGCTGTTTTTACTGCAACCGCTCACGACCGTTCCGGTTTTGCTCATGTGGATATGGCTGACGGAATCGGAGCCTACAAAAACGACGGAACACTGAAGGATGGCGCCAAAGTCATTTACGTGTATGCCGACAACGCTAAAACGGTTTCGACAGATGTCATTACCAGCAGCAAAGGCGCCACAACTACGGCAACCGGCTTGCAGGACATCGTCTATTATTATCAGAAGGGCTACGACACTACCCCGCTTGACATCCGAATCATCGGTACCATCAAGGCTGCCGACATGGACCGTTTCGATTCATCGGAAGAAGGATTGCAGATCAAGGGAAAAAATGCCTATGCCAACATGCCAATCACAATTGAAGGTATCGGCAACGATGCTACCATTTCCGGCTTCGGAATCCTGGTCCGCAACTGCAAGGGTATAGAACTCAGAAATTTCGCCATTATGCTCTGTATGGACGATTGCGTCAGTCTGGACACCGACAACAGCCATATCTGGGTACACAACATGGATTTCTTTTATGGTAATACCGGAGGCGACGCCGATCAGGCAAAGGGCGATGGCACCGTCGACACCAAAGGAGAATCCACTCACGTTACTATGTCGTACTGCCACTTCTACGACTGCGGCAAATCAAGCCTGGGCGGTATGAAGGGCGAAACAACCAGCTGCTGGAACACCTATCATCATAACTGGTTTGATCATAGCGACAGCCGTCACCCACGCATCCGCACCATGTTCTATCATGTTTACAACAACTATTTCGATGGTATTTCCAAGTACGGAATCGGTGTAACTATGGGCGGTTCGGCCTTTGTTGAGAATAATTATTTCCGCAACGCAAAATATCCGATGCTTAGTTCCAAGCAGGGATCTGATGCTATGGGCGACGGAACTTTCTCCGGCGAAAACGGCGGAGTCATCAAGGCATACAACAACACGATTGTAAACCAGTACCGGCTGTTCTATTACGGTTCTTCGAACAGCAGTACGGGAGCGTGGGATGCCTATGCTGTAACGGACCGTGCGACAGAGGTGCCGTCGACGGTGGTTGCCTATACCGGCCAGACCGAATACAACAACGCAGCAGATGAAGCTGCCCGTACCCAATATATCGAGAACCACATGGACGATCCGAATGATATTCCTGTTATTGTTCGCGGCACATTGGGCGCAGGACGTATGCAGCATGGCGATTTCACCTGGACTTTCAACAACTCGAAGCAGGATGAGAACTACTCCGTAATCAGCGAACTGAAAACAGCCTTGCAGCAGTATCAGTCTACCTTAATCGGCTTTGCCGACGGTACAGCTATCAGTAATGGCGGAGCTACCGCAACTGTTAACGGCGGCGACGGAGTTGGCTTAGATCTGGCTGTAAACGATTCTTACGTTCCATCGTGGGCCGGCGGAGGAACAATAATTGATAATCCTGAAGATCCTGATACAGAATACGAAGCTGTTTGGGGATCAGACAGCGATTTCTTCTGGTTCAACAGTGCCGACAGTGCAGAAGTCACCCAGATGTATAAGGACGGAACGATTATCGGAGGCGACTTCCAGCCAAGCTTCACGGTCAAGAAGAGTGACGGAACCATTTGTTCGGACAAGACCGGTTCTATCCGTGTATCAAAATCTTCGGATGTCACCTTCTATTATCCGGACGGCATCGGCAAGATTTCGTTCTACGTTTCCGGCAACGGCTCGCAGAGCTGGAAAATACAGTCCAGCGATGATGGTTCGTCATACACAGATGTAACCAGCGTTTCGGGCAAAGCAGGCGAACACCCTACCCTCGCCTCTTCGTTCAGCACTCCTGTCAAGTATGTACGTCTCTACAATGGCGCAACAGGAACTCGCGACGTGCAGGGAATCAAGTTGTTCAAGGCTGTCACAACGGATATAGAAGAAGTTGTGATCGAAGACATGACATCCGAGAACTATACGGTTTACGACCTCAGCGGTCGACGCGTTTCTGCTACCCGTCCTAATGGCATCTATGTCGTAAACGGCAAACTGAGAATTCAGAAACACTGATAACTCATTATTCATATTTACTACTACATTTTTTATTATTAACATCTAAATTATTCTTTTATGGAATTTAGTTCTGAAAAGAGCGCACTTCAAATTGCGCGCGCAGCCTACCAGCCAAAGCTTCCTAAAGCATTGCGCGGTGCTCTGAAGGCTGTTGAGGGTGAGCCTACACAGAGTGTGGCTGATCAGGAAGAGATCCAGAAGCTCTTCCCTAATACCTATGGTATGCCTTACATTAAATTCGAACCCGTGAAAGGTGAAAACCAGACAGCTACCCTGAATGTAGGTGTAATCCTTTCGGGTGGTCAGGCTCCTGGCGGTCACAATGTAATTTCCGGTCTGTTCGACGGACTGAAGAAGTTGAACCCTGCTAACAAGTTGTACGGATTCATTCTGGGTCCTGGCGGTCTGGTTGAGCACAACTATATGGAACTGACTGCCGACATCATCGACGAGTACCGCAATACCGGCGGTTTCGACATCATCGGTTCAGGCCGTACCAAACTGGAGAAGAAAGAACAGTTCGACAAAGGTCTGGAGATTCTTCAGGCTCTCGACATCAAGGCGCTTGTTATTATCGGCGGTGACGACTCGAACACTAACGCATGTGTTTTGGCAGAATATTACAAGGCTATCGGTGCCGGCGTACAGGTTATCGGTTGCCCAAAGACCATCGACGGCGACTTGAAGAACAGCGAAATCGAGACCTCTTTCGGCTTCGATACTGCTACCAAGGTTTATAGTGAGGTTATCGGTAACATTATGCGCGACTGTAACTCTGCCAAGAAATACTGGCACTTCATCAAGCTGATGGGTCGCTCGGCATCGCACGTTACACTCGAATGTGCTTTGCAGACACATCCGAACATCACGCTGATCGGCGAAGAGGTTGAGGCTAAGAATCAGACGCTCGATGATATCGTTACCTATATTGCCGAGGCGGTTACCGATCGTGCCAACCTGGGCATGAACTATGGTGTTGTCCTGGTACCTGAAGGACTTATCGAGTTCATTCCTGCCATCAAGAAACTGATTGCCGAGTTGAACGATATGCTGGCTGCTAATCAGGCAGACTTCGAACTGGTTGCCGACGACAAGAAGATCAGCTACATCCTGAAGCACTTGAGCGAGGAGAACGCTGCCATCTTCCGTTCACTGCCGGAATCCGTAAGCCGTCAGTTGGCTCTCGAGCGCGATCCTCACGGAAACGTTCAGGTATCCCTGATCGAAACCGAACAGTTGCTCGCTGAAATGGTTGGCAAGAAGCTGGCTGAATGGAAGCGTGACGGTATCTATACCGGCAAGTTCGCTACCCAGCACCACTTCTTCGGTTATGAGGGACGCTGCGCTGCTCCTTCGAACTTCGATGCTGACTACTGCTACAGCCTTGGCTACAACGCCTCGATGCTGATTGCAGCTGGAAAGACCGGCTATATGTCTTCTATCAAGAACACCAGCAAGCCTGTTGACGAATGGATTGCCGGCGGTATTCCGATCACTATGATGATGAATATGGAGAAGCGTAACGGCGAGATGAAGCCTGTTATCCGCAAGGCTTTGGTTGAGCTGAAGGGCGTTCCTTACAAGTTCTTCGTTCGCAAGCGCACCGAATGGGCTCGCAACACCAGCTTCGTATATCCTGGCCCAATCCAGTACTTCGGTCCTACAGAGGTTTGCGACCGTCCGACTATCACCCTGCAGTTGGAGCACCAGAAAGATGCTTAATCGGACCAACATCCCTACTGAATACAAGAATCCCCAGCATGTAAATGTTGGGGATTCGTTTTATAATAAAGAAAAAAGATTGTTGTTGAAATAAAGGTTAGTGCTGAACGGTCATATCCGAGAAAAATACTTTCAGCGTATTCGGTTCGTACGACCAGGTACCCAAATCGGCTGTTGCCGTATAAATATCCTCTTGCTGGGTAACAGTAGCTTCCAATACCAGATGAACATTTTGCTGACTATAATTCTTGATAATAAACGGAGGAACAAGCATAAATGCATCCAAAGTATCTTCGGCCGTTACAGAAACCGGCTCATCAAACGAAAGCCTAATACATTCAGACGATCCCGGACTGATGGAACCATATAAATAGGGATAACTGTCTTGCCCCATCAGGAATAAACCGGAAGAATAATAAAAATTATTCGACTCTTCCTGTTTCAAATCCAAGCTGTGGTATGTAACGTCTTCACTGCAAACCAACTGGAATTTGACCAGCATAAACATATGTTTCATCGAGAAAGAAAGCGTCCTATCAGAAGGTGATGCAGGCTCGCTGACCAATGGATCCAGTTCCGGGGTAATATGACTGGTACTTCCATTTCCGCTCTGTACCTGTTCGGGCATAGTATAATAGTAGCAATCATTATCGATGATTGTAAAAAGCGAATCGGCAAAATACGGATACACGGCATAATACGATAATCCGGTTTTGTACCTCCAAACCGAAGAAGGAATCTTGAGGACCGAAGAATCGCCCACCATATCAGACGTAATCGTATAACTCCGGACTGCCGCTTCCGCCTGTGGAACCACAACAATCGAACCTCCAGGCTCCCAATAATAAGAGTTATCCGACAGGTCCTGCACTACGCCTCGGGTTGAACCTGTTTCACTCACCATTCGGGGCTGAATGGTGGCAGTCACTTCGTTGAGCAGAACATACTCTTCTGACTCATCTGCAATTTCGGCATCGTTTTTGTCGGAACAGGCGGCAAATGTCAATAAACCGACCGACACCAGGAAAAGATATGAATATTTCATTGCTGCGTGTTTCATTACTATAATGCTTCAAAATTCAATGAATAGACATGTCCTGCCTCAACGGTTGCATGCATACTGGCGACCAAGAATACAATCGGATTATCGAAAATGGCAT
>JAGBQS010000035.1 GCA_017632695.1 Bacteroidales bacterium | reverse complement strand
GCGGTTATGCCTATACCGAAGATGTTTCGGTTCCGGCTTTGCTGAAAGCTGCCCGACTGGCCGCCCGCATCGGACAGAACGGTTCCCGTTGTACAGCAGTTCCCGCCCTCCGCCCGATTGCTCCGGAAAAATCTTTCTACCGGCACGGGGCGCTCGATTTCCAGCCGGACCAGCAGCAGATCGGCCAGCTGGTTACGTACCTGAAGGATATGCGCGAAAGCCTGCTGCAGACCGACGGTCGCCTTACCGATACCAGCGGATCCATCCTCTATAAGGTCCGCCGATGGGCTGTAGCCAACAGTTTGGGAATCATTTACGAGGAGGAACAGCCCATTACCAACCTGTCCGTAGGCGGCGTTATTGCCCACGAGGGGCGCACGGAAAGAGCCTCATGCAGCCGCTCGTTCCGGAACACGCTCCGCATGCTTACTCCTGCCCTTCAGCAGGAAATGGTAAAATGCTGCATCGATAAGCTGCACTTCGCCCTGACTGCCGTACAGCCCAAAGGCGGCGAGATGCCGGTTGTGATGGGTGCCGGAGCCAGCGGAATTCTGCTTCACGAAGCTATCGGACATGCGTTCGAGGCGGATTTCATCCGTCGGGGAGAATCCATTTTTACGGACTGTCTGGGCAAACAGATCTGCGACCCGGACATATCGGTTTTCGACGACGGCACATTGCCCGAATTCCGGGGTTCCATACACGTCGACGATGAAGGCACCCCCTCACAATGCACCCCGATTGTTACCGAAGGACGTCTGACGTCGTTCATGCACGACCGTATTTCGGCCAGACACTTCGGCGTTGAGCCCACCGGCAACGGCCGGCGCGAATCGTTCCGCTTCATGCCGCTTCCGCGCATGCGTAATACATATATGTCCGGCGGGCACAGCACGGAGGCCGACCTGATAGCATCCGTAAAGCGTGGCATCTTTGTGAACGACTTCAGCAACGGACAGGTACAGATCGGTGCCGGCGATTATTCTTTCTTTGTCAAAGGCGGCTACCTGATTGAAAACGGACGCCTTACCCAGCCGGTCAAGGATGTCAACATCATCGGCAACGGACCGCGCACTTTGGCCGATATTCATGGCGTAGCCGACAATCTGATAAACGATCCATCGACGTGGACATGCGGCAAGGAGGGTCAGTCGTGCCCGGTTTCCTGCGGTATGCCGTCGGTACTGGTCGATAAACTTACGGTAGGATGAAACGTATCGAAATAGCCGACTGGGCCGTCAATGAGGCCCTGCAGAAAGGTGCACAGGCAGCCCGTGCGGAGCTGTCGTGCATCGATATGCTCAATGTTCAGTGCGAAGACGCCGAAGTATCGACCCTGCAGCAGAACAGCGGTTGCGGACTGGTACTGCGGCTGTTTGTCGACGGCCGTTTCGGAACGTTCAGCACCAACCGCCTGGACCGTACGGAGATTTCGGCGCTGATAGCCAACGGAATTGCCTGTACGCGTCTGCTGAGCATCGATGCCGACCGCACCCTGCCCGATCCTTCACGATATTACCGTTCCGAAAGCCTCGAAGCCAACCGGCAGGAAGCGCTGGCACTTGAGAATTATCTGGAGAACGATCCCACGCTCGACCCCGTCCAACTGGCATTATCCATCGGACAGCCTGTTATAGGATCTGATCCCCGGCTCATCAGTTTCACCACTCAGTTCGGTACCCGCAGCGGCTGGCAATACGGTGCCGATTCGCAGGGAGTCCGGGGTATCAGTTTCGGCAGTAATGCCTACGCCTATTCATCGGCCTCGCTGCACGACGAAGGCGACAGCCGTCCCTCCGACGGTTGGCTGGAAACCGGCATCGGATACGCCGACCTGCTGCCACTTCTGACGGATTTGGGCCGCAAGGCTTTGCAGGCTGCCCAATGGCGGTTGGGCGCCGGTCCCGTCAAACCCGGCTTGTATCATCTGGCCATCGAACCCGTGTGTCTGATGAAACTGCTCGATCCGTTACTCGACGCCATGAGCGGCTTCAATCTGTATGCTCACCGTTCGTTCCTGGCCGGCAAACTCGGACAGCAAATTGCGTCCTCCAGCTTCACCCTCACCGAAGAACCGCAACGGAAAGGTGCTTTCGGAGCATGTCTCTACGATCTTGAAGGAGTCCGCACCCGGTTTACCGACCTCATCCGAAAGGGTTGCCTGCAAACGTATTTCCTGAGTACCTATTATGCCCGAAAGCTCCAGATGGAGCCGACGCTCAGCAGTTCAAACGTACTCTGTATCGAACCCGGCACCCGAAGCCGTCAGGCCATCCTGAACGACTGTCCGGAAGCCATACTCATAACGGGGTTCCTGGGAGGCAACTGCAATGAACTGACCGGCGACTTCTCCTTCGGCATCGAGGGTCAGCTTTTCCGATACGGGGAACGCGTTCAAGGCGTTTCGGGAATGAACATCACGGGCAACATGCTCCAGCTTTGGCAAAGCGTTTCGGAAATTGCCAACGATGTGGAACGCACCTTCGACGGATTCTTCCCTACCGTATTCTTCGAAAAGATCAGTTTGCAATAAAGAGTTGCAAGCTTAACTTGCAGGGAGTTAATGGGGGTTAGCAGGAGTTAATAAATGGGCTTAAGGCTTGTTAACTCCCAATAACTCCAGTAAACTTCAAACAAATAATAATACGAAACTAAATTTTATATAAAAAATGAAGATTGCTCTCATACAACAGGCCAAGACAGCCGATGTTGAACAGAATAAGAAAGACTTGGCCGATGCTATCCGCAAGGCCGCCAAACAGGGCGCGAATCTGGTTGTGTTGCAGGAATTGCACAATTCGCTATACTTCTGTCAGACCGAAGACACTTCCCTGTTCGATCTGGCCGAACCCATTCCCGGGCCCTCTACGGAGTTCTTCGGGAAGGTAGCTGCCGAATGCGGCATTGTACTGGTGTGCAGTCTGTTTGAGCGTCGAGCTCCCGGACTGTACCATAATACTGCTGTTGTATTCGAGAAGGACGGAACCATTGCCGGCAAATACCGCAAGATGCACATACCGGACGATCCCGCCTACTACGAGAAGTTCTATTTCACACCGGGCGATCTCGGCTTCCACCCCATCCAGACCTCTGTGGGCTGTTTGGGCGTGCAGGTTTGCTGGGACCAGTGGTATCCGGAAGGAGCTCGACTGATGGCTTTGCAGGGAGCCGAACTGCTCATCTACCCGACAGCTATCGGTTGGGAAAGTTCCGACACAGCCGAAGAACAGCAGCGTCAGTTGGGAGCCTGGCAGACAGTTCAGCGCGGACATGCCGTAGCCAACGGTTTGCCTGTTGTGGCTGTTAACCGTTGCGGTTGGGAACCTGATCCTTCAGGGCAGACCAAAGGCATTCAGTTCTGGGGACACTCGTTCGTTGCAGGACCGCAAGGCGAATTTCTGGCCGAAGCCGGCACCGAACCCGAAATACTGTTAGTGGACGTCGACATGAAGCGCTGCGAAAACGTACGTCGCTGGTGGCCGTTCCTTCGCGACCGCCGCATTGAGGAATTCAACGGGTTGACCAAGCGGTTCATCGATTAATACAAACAAAGCGTTAAAACAATAAACCACCTGAAAGTAAAATTCAGGTGGTTTATATTTTTAAAGAAGATATACAGTATCCTTGCAATCCGGCTACTTGGTTTCCGAAGTGTTTAAAATGAGTTTTTCTTAAAACTTGCTCATCTCATAGCAACCCATAAAGAACGGACCGGTAGCCTTTCCGTAATCGTGCCGGATCTTCTCATGGATGTAGTACTCGAACGATCCGTCGCGATAAGGATTACCGCCCAGACCGCCTACGGTACAGCATTGGGAAAGCGTCAGACGTCCCTGATCGTCCACAATCAGCATCGGGCAGTTGATATCCTCATCCCGATGGGCAAAGCGAGTCTGCTGCAGACCGTCGTAAACAGTTTTGCACAACTCCTTGTACTCGGCCGGGATATATCCTTTATTAACTGCTTTGGCGATAGCATACAGGAACTGGGTGGTAACTGAAGCCTCCGGCCAGTTGCCCGGACGATCCGGCTGATCCAGCACCTGATACCACAGACCGCCCCGCTGATACTGGGGCAAAGCCTCAACCAGCGTATTGATATAACGGATCAGGGTATCGCGGCCCGAAATCTGGATCGTGTCCTTGTGTCCGAGGTTCAGCTTCGACTGGAATCCTTCGGGAATATAATCCAGAATATCCACCATAGCCATCAGGTACCAGCCTACCGAACGTCCCCAGAAGTTCGGACTGTGACCTTCCGGATCGCTCCAACGCTGGGCAGCCGCCTCGTCCCAGGCATGATGCAGCAGACCCGTACGCGGATCGTAGGTATGCCGCCAGCACGTAATCACCTGCTGTAAGGCTTCGGCCTGCCATTCCGGATGATTGAACGTAGCGCCGTAGGCAGCCATAAAAGGCGAAGCCATATAGATACCGTCCAGCCACATCTGGTGCTGATAAATCAGTTTGTGCCAATAGCCGCCGTCGGCGGTACGCGGCTGGTTCTTCAGCTGTTTGATGAGCTGCTTCTCCATCGCCAGCTTGTACTTTGTCAGCTTGGCTTTGGCAGCCTCCTTGCCTCCCACCAGATCCGGATTGGCCTTAATGTCGCGATACACCTGACAAACCACCAGACCGCCACGGATCAGGTCGAGGTTATAGGTTTCCATCGCACGGAGCTTAATGGTACCGTCGTCCTCAATCAGGTTGTCGCACCACTGTTCGGCGTAATCAAAATAGCGTTTGTCGCCGGTTTCGGCATACATATAAAGGTAGGCCGTTCCGCCCACACCCTGCGTATAGCCGAAGAAAGGTTTGCTGCCCCAGTCGTACTGCCAGAGTTCCGGGAAACGGGTCATCTCATCGTCGGCAAAACGGATAGCCATCTCCCTCGGATCATCAATCAGGTTGTGCGTCTGTCCGCGACGCGGTTTGGGCGAAAACGCGAAACTCATCACAGCCGAAGCCGTGATGAGTATGCAAAGGAGTGATTTTTTCATTCTTCTTTCAGGTTTAGTGCAATCTGAAGTTCATCCAACTGAGCCGGATCGATGGCG